>NZ_JBHVEG010000071.1:0-30204 GCF_042802395.1 Promicromonospora sp. NPDC057488 | reverse complement strand
GCCTCCCAGCAGGTCGGGCCCCCGTGCCGGCTGGGGGTGCGGCTGGTCAGCGGGCGAGCGCCGCCGCGGTCCAGGCGTCGGCGTCGGCGGTGCGCCGGCCGGCGAGCATGCTCTCGATGACGTCGACCACGCGTCCGGCCGCGTGGCCGTCGCCGAACGGGCTGGGGGCCGAGGCCATGCGCCGGTGCAGCTCGCGGTTGGTGAGCAGGGCGCCCAGCGTGTCGGCGATCTGCCCCGCGTCGGTCCCGACCAGCACCCCGCCGCCGGCGTCGACGAGCTCGGGGCGTTCGGTGGTGTTCCGGGTGATCACGACGGGGACGTCGAACGCGGGCGCCTCCTCCTGGATGCCGCCCGAGTCGGTGACCACCACGCTGGTGCGCGACAGCACCCGGCAGAACTCGGCGTAGGGCAGCGGCTCGGTCAGCCGGACGTTGGGCGTGTCCAGGACCGCCGGCACGATCGCCTCGCGCACGATCGGGTTGCCGTGCAGGGGGAGCACGAACAGCACGTCCGGGAACAGCTCGGCCACCTGCACGACCGCGGCGGCGATCTGGGCGATCCCGTCGTCCCAGGACTCGCGGCGGTGCGCCGTCACGAGCACAACGCGCCGGCCGATCTTGAGCGCGGTGTCGACCACGGGGTCGCTGATCCGCACCGGACGGGACGCCGTGTGCATCAGGGCGTCGATCACGGTGTTGCCCGTGACGGTGACGTCGTGCTCGGGGACGCGCTCCAGGTGGAGGTTCCGGGCCGCACGCGCCGTCGGCGCGCAGTGCCGGGTGGCGATCGCGCTGATGAACCTGCGGTTGCCCTCCTCGGGGAACGGCGAGTAGACGTCGCCGGTGCGCAGGCCCGCCTCGACGTGCACCACGGGGATCTGCCGGTGGTAGGCGGTCAGCGCCCCGGCGAACGCGGTGGTGGTGTCTCCCTGCACGACGACGGCGTCCACGGGGTGCGCGTCGAGGTACTCGCTGAAGCCGCGGATGGCGCCCACCAGCACGTCGTCGAGCGAGTAGCCGCGCCGGAGCAGCCCGAGATCGTGGTCGGGGACGATCTCGAAGAGGCGGTTGACCTGGTCGAGCATGCCCCGGTGCTGGCCGGAGGTGACCACGAGCGGCGCGTATCTGCCCCGGCGTTCGATCTCGTTGACGACCGGGGCGAGCTTGACGGCCTCGGGCCGCGTTCCGTAGAGCACTGCGATCTCGCGGCGAGCGGTGTGGTGCATAGCGCTTCTTTCTGCTCGGACATGGGGCTTCTGCTCGGACTTGGGGCCCGGGGATGGCCGGGCAACGTGACCGACGCAGCCGGGCACCGGTGGTGACGTGCGGGTTCGTGATTCAGGCGGAGGCGCGGGCGGCCTCGGGCCGGGCGGAGGCGTCCAGCGCGCGCGACGTGAGCCCGGCGGCCACCAGCAGGCACAGGGCGAGCAGCCCGGCGAGGCTGCCGACCACGACGTGCCGGCCGGCGTCGGTGGCCTCGGTGAGCGCGGTGCCGGCCACCTGGCTGACCGCGACGCCGAGCAGGAGCAGCGCGGCCGAGGCGAGCCGGCGGGCGTCCGCGCCGTGCACGGGCGAACGTGTGATCACGAGCGCCAGCCACGCGAGCACCGTCCCGAGGAGCACGGCCGCTGGCAGCCCGAAGGCGAGCAGCTGGCCCTGGCGGGACGAGAAGAGCGTGACCCCCCGCTCCTGCTCGCCGGGTCGCGCGGCGGCGGCGTCGTAGGAGCCGAGGTTCGCCGGCCGGCCCTCGCCCATGGCGCGCACCGCGTGGTCGAGCCGGTCGTACAGGACGGCCGGGTGGCTGAGCACGTAGCCCTGGACCCGCAGGGGGTCGGGGTCGACGTCGGGCCAGCGCTCCCAGCCCCGGATCGAGGCGGGGGACCAGACGGGGATGCCGAGGAACCGCTCGGCCTCGGCCGGCAGCCCCATGGCCGTCAGCTCGGGGCCGGGCCGGGCGGCGTCCGCCAGCACGCCGGTGCTCACGTAGTCCCAGGTGTCGTAGCGGCGCTGGGTGGGGTCCACGCCCGCGACGGCGCCGGCCGCGAGCGCGGTCAGCGCGACGGTGAGCGCCACGGGGGCGACCCAGCCGGTGGGTCCGCGGCGGCGTCCGCGGGTCCGGGTGCCGGCCCGGGCCCGCAGCAGCAGGGCGAGACCGAGCGGTACGACGGCGAGCGCGGTCACCGGCCCGGAGGACACGAGCACGGCGGCACCCAGGACGAGCGCCGCCCGGCCGGCCCACCGGGCGGGTCCGGCGGCGTCGAGCAGCAGCCACCCGATGACGGCCAGCAGCAGGCCCGCGATCCCGGTGGCCTGCGGGTACAGGCTGGCGGCGTACCCGGCGAAGGCGGAGTCGACGAGCAGCAGCCAGGTCAGCACGGTCGTGACGGCGCGCGCATGGCGGCGGCGCCGGGCGAGCGCCCCGACCAGGGCGGCGGTCACGGCCGCGAGCGCGCAGTACGCCACCACGGTGACGCGCAGGTCGAGGGCGCCCGCGCCGAGCGTCGTGGACACCAGGCGGGCGAGCAGCAGCCCGGCGTGCTGCGGCCACGGGGGCGGCGTCCCGGCGGTGCACGACGCGTCGCCGTCGGCCACGAAACGGAAGACCGCGAAGGCGAAGTACCGCGTCTCGTTGTCCGGTGCGACGCCGAGCCGGCAGGCCAGGCGGGCGCCGCTGCCGTCGTCCGCCAGGCCCACGGCGCGCGGCACGAGCATGCGGACCAGGCCCAGCGCGAACAGGACCGCGGCCCAGACGGCGGTCGGCACCCACGGGCGCGCGACGGCGGCGGCGGCCCGGCGGCGCCCCGTCACGAGGCGACCGCCGGGCTGGTCAGGGCGCGGGCCGGCTCGGGGGTCTCGCGCGTCCGGGCGGTCTTGGCCCAGGCGGTCTCGCCGCGCAGCACGCGGGCGAGCGCCTTCCAGGCGCACGCGAACGAGAGGTAGTTGGTCAGCACCATGTAGTTGCCCATGGCGAGGCCCCGCCACAGCCCCACCCGGCGGTCGCGGCGCCAGTACAGCACCCCGTTGAACACCGCGGGCGCAAACGCGAGCAGGTACCACGCGAGCACCACGACGGCCGTGGCGACGGGGGTCGAGGCGAAGTCCAGCAGGGCCGAACCGTTCAGGATCAGGTCGCCCAGGCAGATGTGGAACAGCACCGACCACGGCAGGGTCAGGATCCAGGGGGACAGGCAGTAGAACGACAGCTCCAGTGCCGCGACGTGCGACAGGTGGGGCGAGCGCCAGATCTCCGGCAGGCGCTTGATCGTCATCAGGTGGCCCTGGTACCAGCGCGTGCGCTGGCGCAGCAGCAGCGGCACCTTCTCGACCGCCTGCTGCTCGACGGCGGCGAACGGCGTCGTGGTCAGCTCCCAGCCGCGCAGGGCGAGCGTGATGGCGAGGTCGAGGTCCTCGGTCAGGGAGTCGGTCCACGGGCGCTCACCAGCCGAGTCGAGGGCGGACAGGCGGCTGAACTGCGCGTTGCCGCCCAGGCTCACGGTGCCCGTGGCCGATCGGCCGATCTGGGTCACGCTGGACGCGCCCCAGAACTCGAAGTCCTGGAACCGGGTCAGGAACGAGTCGCGGTTGCGGATGCGCACCTGGAGCTGGACGCCGCCCACGTGCGGTCGGTCGAACAGCGGCAGCACGTGGTCCAGGGCGCGCTCCGACAGCCGCCCGTCGGCGTCCATCACGCACACCACCACCTGGTCGGGGTGCTGCCCGCGGGCCGCGACCATCTCGCGCACCCGCGCCAGGCCGGCGTTCAGGGCCTCGCCCTTGCCCTGGCGCGCGTGCGGCAGGTCCCGGCGCACGACCTCCACCCGGGCGCCGCCGGCGGCCAGCGCGAGGGCGGCGGTGTCGTCGTCGGACCCGTCGTCGACGACGACCGTGGTGGTGCCCGGGTTGATCGTCAGGCCGGCCACCGTGCGGCCGATGACCGCGGCCTCGTCGAGGCACGGCACCAGGAAGTAGACGGCGAGCGCGGGCGCCCCGGCGGTAGGGCCGGTGCCGTACGCGGTGGCGCCCAGGTGGTCCAGGCGGGTGCCGGTGCGGCGGATCGCCTTGATGCCCGAGCCCACCAGGAGCACGAAGTAGGCCATCGAGGACGTGATGATCAGCGTGGCGACAAGACTGACGAGACTCACGGGCGGTCGGCCTCTCGGGGCAGCAGGGCGATGCGGGCGAACAGCAGGGCGCACAGGCACAGCGTGGCGATCATGAGGATCGAGCCGCCCACCGTGTGCGACCAGCCGAAGCCGGTCTCGCCCCAGTGCACGGTGGCCTCGGTGATCAGCACCATGCGCGCGGTGTTGACCACGACCAGGAGCACCACGGTGACCAGGCTCGCGACCAGCAGGCGGCCGGCGCGGGCTCGCCGCCAAAGCACGAGCAGCAGGGCGGTGGCGACGAGCACGCCGCCCACGAACCAGGCCGCCGAGCACTCCTCGGTGATGGTGAACCCGCCCCAGACCGGGACCGGGGTGGCCGCGGCCCGGTAGTAGAAGACGGCCTCGGGCGACGGCACCGAGGCCGGACGGCGCAGCACGTGCTCCAGCGTCCAGGCCGTCAGGTGCGCCTCGCCGTACCGGAAGCGGTCCATGCCCAGCACGACGGCGACGCCCAGCGCGGCGACCGGGATCGCCAGCACCGCGCGGAGCACCGCGCCCCCGAGGGAGGGGCGCGGTGCGACGCGGGCGGGCGGGCCGCCGTCGGCCAGGGTTGGCAGGGGTGCGGTCACCGTTCGCCCGCCGCCTCGGCGTGGCGGGCCGACCGGCTCGCGCGGAGCAGGATGAACCCGCCCACGACGCACGTCACGGCGGCGACGGCGAGCCACAGCCCGTCGAAGCCGGTCTGGGCGAGCGTGCCGGCGCCGACGACGCCGGTCGCGACGCCGCTGCCGATACCCGGGGTGTTGTACATGCGTGGTTCCTCTCGGTGCGCGGGCCGCGCGGGTCGCGGCCCTCCTCGTGGGACAGACGCAGCCGGCGGTCGGCGACGACGGTCCGGGTCTGTAGGCCGGGTCACGGGGTGCGCGACGGCGACTCGGTGCGCGACGGCGGGCCGGTGACGTCCTGGATGCTCGTGACCAGCCAGGGCGCGATCCAGCGCATGCCAGCGCGCGTGAAGTGCACGGTGTCGAGGTAGGCGGGCGCGCCCTCCGGCGTCTCCTGCCGGCAGGCCGTGTCCGTGCACACGAACCGGTCGAGCTCCAGCACGCTGACGACCGAGCGGTGCTCCGCGGCGAAGGCCCGCAACAGCTCGGTGTGGCAGGCGGCGTCCTCGGGCGTGGCGATGGGCGTGAACTCGCGGGACGTGGCCAGCAGCACGCGGCGCGGGGCGCCGTCCGCCGTCAGGATCTCCAGCGCGGCGGTGAGCTGGTCGCGGTACCGGGCGGCGTAGCCGGCCGAGCACGGGCGCAGCCACCGGCCGTCGACCCGCTGCTCGGCGCCGTCCCAGGCGAGGTTGACCAGCACGACGTCGGGCGCGGACTCCCGCACGGCGGACCGCCACCGGTCCTCCCAGGGCAGGCAGCCGGGTGCGGGCCCCTGCTCGACGGCGGTGGTGCGGCTCGTCTCCGGGCTGAAGACGCCGCAGCCGTTGAACGCGCCGTCCGTCACGGCGAACTCGTCGGCGGCGAACGTGGTCAGGGCGGTGGCGAAGTCGTGACCCAGCGAGTCGCCCAGCACCAGCACCCGGGTGCCGCCCGACCCCGACTCCTGCCGCACCAGCGTGGGCGAGACCACGAGCGCCGCGCAGACCGCGGCGGCGAGCAGCGCGAACGACGTGCCGCCCGCGCGGTTCCAGCGGCGCAGCCGCACCGGCTCGCCCACGATGTGGTGCAGGAACAGGGCGAGCACCGTGGACAGGGGGATGCCCACCAGCGCGACGACGGCGGGGCTGGGCGCCTCCAGGGTGCGCTGCAGCACCCAGAACACCGGCACGTGCACCAGGTACAGCGAGTAGGACGCCTTGCCGACCTCGACCAGCGGCGTCGTCATGAACACCCGGGCCACGGGGGTGTCCTCGCGGGTGAGCGACAGGATCAGGGCGGCGGCCAGCACGGCCACGACCGTCAGGCCGCCCTGCTCGTACAGCCACGGCGCCGCGTAGGTGTCGGTGCCGACCGAGACCAGCACGATCGCGGCCAGCAGCCCGAGCGAGACCAGCGTCGCCGCCAGGCGGGACAGACGCCGCCGCGGGTGCCCGTCGATGCGGCGCACGGGCAGGGACGCCGTCACCAGCGCGGCGCACGCGCCCACCATGAGCCCGACGCCGTGCGAGTGCGTGCCGAGGTAGAGCAGGTCGGCGTTGGCGCCGTCGTACTGGAGCATGGTGGTGACGGTCATGGCGACGGCGAGCAGCGCCGCCAGCCAGGCGATCGCGGCGCGCCGCCGTCGGGCGACGACCACGCACACCAGGGCCAGCAGCGGCGGCCAGATCAGGTAGAACTGCTCGGTCAGCGACAGCGACCACATGTGGGCCAGCGGCCCGGGCACGCCCATCGCGTCCCAGTACGACTCGCCGCGCGCGATCTGCTCCCAGTTGGCCACCTGCAGCAGCGAGGCCAGTCCCTGCTGCAGCACCCGGTCGGCCTCCTCGGGCCGGCCCAGCCGGGCCACCGCGATCCCGGTGGCGCCGAGCGTCACCAGCAGCGGCACCAGCAGGCGCTTGGCCCGGCGCCGGTAGAACTCGCCGAGCCGGATGCGGCCGCCGCGCGACTCCTCGCGCAGCAGCGTCAGCGTGATCAGGTAGCCGGACAGCACCATGAACAGGTCCACGCCGAACAGGCCGTTCTCGTAGAGGCCCGTGTGGTACATCAGCACCGACAGGACGGCCACGCCGCGCAGGCCGTCCACCGCCCGGAAGTAGACCGACGGCATGGGGGTGCGCCGGGGCTTGCTCGCCCGACCCTCGGGCGGCGGGGCGGGCGGCTGGTCCGGGGGCTGGTTCGGCGGGCCCGTCGTCGGGCGCGGGACGATCGCGGTGGTCACGGACCGTACTGACGGGGGCGGCGTGGGCCGGTGACGGTTGCCTGGCCGGCCGCTGGGACGCACGGCGCCCCGCCGCTCGTGGAGGAGAGCGACGGGGCGTCGTCTACGGGCCGAGGGGGTGGCTCACCCGTAGGTTCGTGGCGGACCCGGTCAGGCCTGCGTGGTGGTCACCGCCTCCTGCTCGGCGGCCCGCTTGCGGCGGACGCCGGCCAGGGCACCGGTGGCGAGCAGACCCGCGATCCCGAAGGCCGGGGCGACCATCGGGACGGCCGGTGCCTCGTCGGTGGTGATGTACAGGTCCCGGATGGTGCTCTGGCGGTTGCCGCCGCTGGTCCCGGTCAGGGCGATCTGGGTGACCGGACCGGTGGTGCGGAACGTCGAGCTGGTGTCGCCGTTGGTGTTGCCGTCCGCCGACGTGCCCTGAGCCCCGCGGTAGCAGAGCTGGCGGGTGTCCGCGTTCCAGGTGTTGTCCGGGTCGAGGCTGACCAGCTCGACGCCGGGGGAGAGCCGCACGCACTCTCGGGCCGTGCCGCTCCAGCCGTTCAGGTTGTGCACGTCGAACTCCGCGGTGACGGGCTGGTCGAACGTCATCGTGCGGGTCACGCCGTCGCGCACGTTGCCGTTGGTGCCGGTCACCCCGCCCCGGGCGGTCCAGCTGACACCGCTGGCGGTGGTGCCAGCATTGGAACCCCAGGGCACCGGCTCGGTCACCGGCGCCGCCGAGGCGGTCAGCGCGCCCGCGCCGAGCAGGAGCGAGGCACCGAGCCCGACGGCGGCCAGCCGCGAGCGCAGCTGCGCGCGGCCCGCCTTGATCTCGTGAGACGTGTTGCTCATGTGTGTGTCCCTTTCTGTGTGCGTCCGCGACGCTGAGGTACGGCGGTGTCGCGGCTTGCACAGGGTCTGACGGGATGCCCGGACGCCGGTGACGGGTGATTCGCCGTCGGTCGGGGCGTCGGGGAGAACACCACTCGGCCAGCCAGGTAACGGAGACGTAGCACTGCTACCTCTCCGTTACCTGGCTGGGGCACCTGTCCTTGCCCGCCGTCGGCGACGGGAACGCCCCGCCGCTCTGGCCGAGCGGCGGGGCGTTCCGGACCAGCGGGGACAGGGGCCCCGCGGGATCAGCGCGGCAGACCGCGCAGACGGCGGACGCCGGCAAGAGCGCCCGTCGCGACCAGGCCCGCGACGGCGAACGCCGGGGCGACCATCGGGATGGGCGGCTCCTCGCGGTCGACCGTCACCCGGGGGTTCGAGATCCAGCGCGCCCGGCTCGTGTTCGTGCCGCTGCCGGACATGGAGAACGAGTCCACGCCGTCCAGGCGGAACTGCGACGTGGCGTCGTTGGCCGCAGCCGGGTCGTCGGCCGCGTTGTTGTTCGCCGCGCAGATCGTGCTGCTCGCCGCGTTCCACACGTGCATCGGGGACAGCTGCACGGGCGTGGAGCCGGCGGGCAGGACCAGGCACTCGGTGTCCGACGGCCCGTTCGACTGCAGGCTCACCACGTCGAAGGTGAGGTCCACGGTCTCGCCGAACGTCAGCATGGCGTCCTCGCCGCGTCCCACGGCGAAGCCGTTCGTGACGACACCGGCCGCGTCGCGCAGCTCGTCGCTCGCCGACCAGGTCACGCCGTGCGCGGTGGTCCCGCTGGTGCCCGGGCCGACCGGGTCGGTGACGGGTGCCGCCGCCGCGGTCAGCGCGCCCGCGCCGAGCAGCAGAACGGTGCCCAGGCCGACTGCCGCGAGCCGTCGCGCGCCGGTTCCTGCTCGCTCGGTCCTGTGGGAGGTGGTGCTCATGTGTGTTCCCTTTCTGTCGGCGCCCGCGACGTCGTTGGCACGTCGGTGTCGCGGCCCGCACGGAGTTGGACGGGACCCGGCCGATGCGATGACGGCGCGGACTGCCGGCATCGACGTCGGCGGCGGGCGGCTCCGGCGGGCGGAGGGCGGCTCCGGCGGGCGGCCGCGGGCGTCGGGCGTCGGGCGGCCGCAGGCGGCGGCCGGCGAACGCAGGCTTCGTCGCGCCATGAGCGCTGTTGCGCCGATCGTTCCTACGTTCGCCGGCGCCGGCGCCGGCGCTGGTGCTGGTGCTGGTTCGGGTCTGGCGTCACAGCGCGGCGCCGCCAGCGCCGTCGTCGGCGGCAGGCGGTGAACGTAGGGTCCGTCGCGCCATGAGCGCTGTTGCGCCGATCGTTCCTACGTTCGCTGGTGCGGGTGCGGGTGCGGGTGCTGGTGCTGGTGCCAGCGGTGCGGTGCGGTGCGGTGACGCCAGCGCCGTCGTCGGCCGCTGGGGCGAACGTAGGGTCCGTCGCCTCATGAGCGCTGTTGCGCCGACGCCTCCTACGTTCGACGGCGCCTGCGCCGACTGTTCCTACGGTCGGCGGGCGGCGGTGGGCGCGCGTCTGGGAGGATCGCGGCATGCCGAGCTCCGTGCAGCTGATCCGTTCCTCGAGCCTCTCCGACGCCCCGTACGCGTATGCGGCGACCGCGCCGGCGGGAGCCCGGCTGATCTTCCTGGCCGGGTCGTGCCCGCTGGATCGCGACGGCGCCACCGTCGCGGTCGGCGACTACGCAGGTCAGGCGGCTGCCTGCGTCGAGACGATGACCCAGGCGCTCGCGGCCGCCGGCGCGACGATCGAGGACGTGATCAGCACGCGGGTGCTCGTGGCGTCGTCCGAGCGGGCGGACCTGGTGACCGCCTGGGGCGTGGTCCGCGACGCGTTCGGCGATCATGACGTGCCGAGCACGCTCTTGGGCGTCACGGTCCTGGGATACGCCGATCAGCTGGTGGAGCTCGAGGCGGTCGCCGCCGTCGTCGACTGACCCTTCGCTCCCGCGGGGCGGCGCCGAACGTAGGGTCCGTCGCCTCATGCGCCCTGTTGCGCCGACTGCCCCTACGTTCGACGGTGCCTGCGCCGACCGCGCGCGTCATCGGCTCACCGGTGGCGCGTCTGACCTCCCGAGCACGGACCTCAGCCGTGCGGCAAGCGCTCCGTCGGGGCGCACGAGCAAGGGAGTTCTCTCATGACCCGAACGACAACAGCCAGGGGTGCGGCCGGACGCCGCCTCGCGGCGGTAGGCGTACTGGCCGGTGTGCTCGCGGGTGGGCTCAGTGTCGCGTTCGCCGGTTCCGCCGCCGCGGCGGCGCCGACGGTCGACTGCTCGACCGACCCGGCGATCTTCAACACCGGGTACGACGCCTCGACGGGCGGCATCCTGCCGAACGGGAGCCGGGACCCGCACTGGCAGGTCACCGGTCCGCACTACGGGATCCCGACCGCGTCCTCCAGGACCGTGACGGAGGTGCCCGCTGCCCTGCCTCCGGCGAGCGCCACCTGGACCGCACCGTACGCCAAGCACGAGACCTACTGGCCGGGCGGCACGCAGTACTCCGACGCGCAGTACGTGTCGCAGCAGGCCCCCGGCCAGACACAGCCCGACGTCGCTGCAAGCTGGTACTACAAGTACGACTTCAACCTCGCGTCCGGCGTCACGCTGGACGAGCTGAGCCTGGACTTCTACGCCGACAACGCCGTGCTGGAGGTCTGGGTCAACAACACGGCGCAGAGCCCGAAGACGACGGGCCTGCCCGCGCTGACGTCGCCGTACCCGTACTGGAACGACGGCTTCCACGAGGGCGGGCAGGCGTCGGTGACGCTGGGTGACGACTGGCGGGCCGGTGCCAACAGCATCATCGTCCAGGTCACCAGCGCACCCGGTGCCGAGGGCTTCCTCGCCCGGTTCACCGGCGACTTCGCGTGCCAGCCGGCCGCTCTGGTCGACGACTCGGCGTCGACCACGGTCGACACACCCGTGACGGTGGACATCCGGGACAACGACACCATCCCCGAGGGCTCGACCGGCTGGGACGTGGACACCACCACGACCGAGGGCGGCACCGTCGTCGACAACGGTGACGGCACCGTCACCTACACCCCGCCGGCCGGGTTCACCGGCACGGACACCTTCACCTACCGCGTGACCGGCCCGGACGGCGTCGAGGTGGAGGCCACCGTCACCATCACGGTCACCGAGGACCCGGGGCCCCCGGTCCCGGCGATCAGCCTCGCGGGCACCGCGCTCGCACTGGCCGGGGCCGGCGTGTACCGCCTGAGCCGTCGGCTGACGGTCTGACGACAGCCGCACCCAGGTGAGGTGGGCGTTCCCGGCATGGACCGGGGACGCCCACCTCACCGTCGACCGGGAGGAAGAACCATGGACCACACCGTCCTGCCCGACGGCGCCGCGCCTGACGACGCCGTACCCGGCCACCGCCGGGCGCTCGCCGCCGTGCGGCCGCTGCTCGCCGCCGTGCCCCGCGGGCTCGCCGCCCTGGCGCTCGTCGCCGCCGGGATCGGGCTCCTGCTGGCGGAGGAACGCCTCCGGTTCGCCGAGTCGGCGCTGACGGCGTGGGTGCTGCGCGGCCCGCTCGGCCGCCCGTCCCGGACCCTGACCACGGACCCGGTGTTCCTGTACCAGCAGGTGCCCGGCGACGACACGTCCTGGGCCGGGCTGGTGGTGACCACGGCGTGCACCGCCGCCTTCTACGTGGGCGGCGTGCTGGTGCTCGGCGGGCTCCTGCTGTTGTCCCGGCGCAACAGCGTGCCGCGCGTCGCGGCAGCGGTGCTCGCGGCCGGGGTGCTGCTCGTCGTGGTGAACACCGGCCGCATGGTCCTGATCGCCGAGGCGCAGGCCCGGTGGGGCGAGCAGGGCTTCGGGTGGACCCACACCGTGGTCGGCTCGGTACTGATGATCGCGACGCTCGGCGGCTGCGCGGTGCTGTTCGCGCGGCTCGGCCTGCTGCGCCGGGGGCACCGGAGCCCGCGGGCCTGGCGCGGACCGGCCGGCGCCGGGGAGCCCTGACAGGACCTGTCACGATCACGCGGCCGGACGTAGCGTCGAACCGACACCTACGAGAGGACCGCTCGCATGTCCACCATCGCCATCATCGGCGCCGGCCCCGGCGTCGGCCAGGCCGTCGCGCGCCGCTTCGGGCGCGAGGGCTTCGCCGTCGCGCTGCTCTCCCGCAGCCAGGACAAGGTCGACGCGCTGGCGGCCGAGCTCACGGCCGACGGCGTCACCGCGCGTGGCTACGCGGCCGACGTGCTGGACGCCGACGCCCTCGCCGCGGCACTGTCCGCGGCGGCCGCCGACCTCGGGCCGGTCTCGGTGCTGCAGTACAGCCCCCTGCCCGCCCGGCACTACCTGCGGCCGGTCACGGAGACCCCCGCCGCCGACATCCTGGAGGCCGTCCGGTTCTCCGTGCTCGGCCCCGTCGCCGCCGTGAACGCGGTGCTGCCCGGCATGCGGGAGGCGGGCACCGGCACGTTCGTGTTCATCAACGGCGGCACGTCGGTGCGCCCGCGCGCCGGCTACGCGGGCACGTCCATCGGCTTCGCCGGGGAGAGCGCGTACGCCCAGATGCTGCACGACGCCCTGGAGCCCGACGGCATCCGCGTGGCGCAGCTCGTGATCCCCGGCGCAATACCCGCCGACGATCCTGAACGAGGTCCTGACGCCGTCGCCGAGCGCATCTGGGGGCTGCACACCACGCCCGGCGAGTTCCGCGAGTTCCTCTCGCCGCTCGACTGAGCCCCTCGCGGGCGTCGGGCCAGGCCAGGCTCGACGCCCGCGGTGTGACGCGCAGGGTGTTAAGAAACCGTCAATGCCGGGCCGGGCGCCGCGGATCCGCCTTAGGTTCCACGGGTGACTACTGCAATTCGCCCGCCCGGCCAGGTGTCGCGGCCCGCCGACGTCCTGCGGCTCGCCGTCGTCGTCGGCGCGCTCGGTGTCGTGTTCGGCGACATCGGCACCAGCCCGATCTACACGCTCCAGACGGTCTTCAACCCCGCCGACCCGCACCCCGTGCCGGCCACCACGGAGAACGTCTACGGCGTCGTCTCGCTGATCTTCTGGTCGGTGATGCTCATCGTGACCATCACGTACGTGCTGCTGGCGATGCGGGTCGACAACGACGGCGAGGGCGGCATCATGGCGCTCATCACCCTGCTGCGGCGGTGGGCGAAGAACGGGTCGACCCGGACCGCCATGACGCTGGCGGGGCTCGGCCTCTTCGGCGCCGCGCTGTTCCTGGGCGACAGCATGATCACGCCGGCGATCTCGGTGCTCTCCGCCGTCGAGGGCCTCAAGATCATCAACCCCGAGTTCGAGGGGTGGATCGTCCCGGTCACCGCGGTGATCATCGTGGGCCTGTTCGCGGCGCAGAAGTTCGGCACCGCCGCCGTCGGGCGCCTGTTCGGCCCCGTGATGATCGCGTGGTTCGCCGCGATCGGCGCCTGCGGCATCTGGGGCGTGACGAACGAGCCCGGCATCCTCCGCGCGCTCTCGCCCACCTACGCGATCGGCTTCCTGGCCGGGCACTTCGACCTGGCGTTCTTCGCGCTCGCCGCGATCGTGCTGTCTGTGACCGGGGCCGAGGCCCTGTACGCCGACATGGGGCACTTCGGCCGCAAGCCGATCTCCGTGGGCTGGATCTTCCTGGTGCTGCCGGCCTGCACCCTGAGCTACCTGGGCCAGGGGGCGCTGATCCTGCAGGACCGCGCCAACCTGTCGGCCCCATTCTTCCTGCTGACGCCGGACTGGGCGCTGATCCCGATGGTCGTGCTGGCCACCGCCGCGACGGTCATCGCGTCCCAGGCCGTCATCACCGGCGCGTTCTCGGTGACCGCCCAGGCCGCGCAGCTCGGCTACCTGCCGCGCATGCGGATCCTGCACACCTCCAGCTCCGAGCGCGGCCAGATCTACGTGCCGTGGATCAACTGGCTGCTCATGGTCTCGGTGCTGACCCTCGTCTTCGCGTTCCGCAACTCGGCGTCCCTGGCCTACGCCTTCGGCATGGCGGTGACCGGCACCATCACCATCACGACGATCCTGTTCTTCTACGTGGCCTGGAAGACGTGGCACGTGCCCCGGTGGGCGCTCGTCTCGACGGCCGTCCTGCTGCTCACCGTCGACCTGCTGTTCGTCGCCGCCAACCTCACCAAGCTCGTGCACGGCGCCTGGCTCACCCTGTTCATCGCCATCACGGCGTTCACGGTCATGTCGACGTGGCAGCGCGGCCGCGAGGTGGTCACCGCGAAGCGCGAGGCCATGGAGGGTCCGCTGCGCGGCTTCGTGGAGAGCCTGCGCACCCGGTCCATGCCCGTCCAGACGGTCAGCGGCACCGCGATCTTCCTGAACCGCGGGAGCCAGACGGCGCCGCTGGCGCTGCGCGCCAACGTGGAGCACAACCACGTGCGCCACGAGCAGGTCGCGGTGGTGGCCGTCGAGACGGCGATCGTGCCCCGGCTCGTCGACGAGGAGCGCGTGACCGTCGAGCACCTCGGCGAGGGCGACGACGGCATCACGCACCTGACCGTGCGGTTCGGGTACGACGAGCGGCCGGACGTCCCGGAGGCCCTGTCGCGGCTCGCGCCGGAGGACACCGAGGGCCGCCTCGACCTGGACAACGCGACGTACTTCCTGTCGCGGATAGAGCTCCGGCTCGGCGACGAGCCCGGCATGGCGGCCTGGCGCCGGCGGCTGTTCATCGCGACGTCGCACATCACCGCCGACGCCGCCGAGCACTTCGCCCTGCCGCGCGACCGCACGGTGCTGCTGGGCTCCCACGTCGACGTCTGACCCGGGAGCGGCTCACCCCGCTCTGACCTGCTGAATCACCCCCTCGATCACCTCTGTGCCGTGCGACACGCACGTCCCCTCCTCGCGTCTTCACCATCGCGTACACCCGTGCGCCGACGGCCCGGCTCCATCGGGCCGTCATCGCGAGGAGGGGACTTCTATGCCGGTGACGACGACGGCGGCTTGGCAGCGCGCGCTCGGCCTGATGCAGCAGGGCGGCGGCACAGGGGAGGCGGGGGAGGAGCCCGAGGAGCTCGCCGACATCGAGCTGTTCACCCGGGCGCGGGCCGGTGACACGGTGGCGATCGACCTGGTCTGGCGGCGGCACTATCCCTACGCGCTGAAGGTGGCCCGGCGCTACACCCGCAGCCACTCGGACGCCGACGACCTCGCCGCCGAGGCGTTCGTCCGCATCCTGTCGCTCCTGCGCGCCGGCCGCGGCCCGCGCGAGCACGGCAAGACGTACGTGGCGCGCACCGTGCGCAACATCGCCACGGACCGGTCGCGCCGCCGGCAGCCGCCGACCACCGTGATCGACGAGGCGCACGACCTCCCGGCCTGGGACGACCCGGCGTCGGCGGCCCTGTCGGCGATGGAGCTCGGGGACGTGCTCGAGGGCCTGGCGGCCTGCCCGCCCCGGCAGCGGTACGCCCTGCAGATGACGGTGTTCGAGGGCGTGCCCATCGCCACCGTCGCGCAGGACCTGGGCATCTCGAAGAACGCCGTGGCCGCCCTGCTCGTGCGGGCGCGCGAGTCGATCCGCCGGTTCGTCGCGCGCGGCGTGCACGAGCACGGCGTGCACGGCTAGACCGGGGCGCGCCCCGCCGTCAGGCGGCGTCATCGACGGCGATCATGCGGCGCAGGGCGGCCAGGTCCTCCGGCAGCGGGCGCACGGTGATGCGCACCGGCGCCCGCAGGATGCTCGGGTTCTTCCGGGCCAGGCTCGTCAGCGTGGCCCGGGCGCGGGCGACGTCCGCCAGGAGGTGCCCCGCCGGCTCGGACCGCCCGAGCACCACGGCCACGCCGTCGCGGTAGCCCGTGGGGTACCGCGCGTCGAACGCCGTCCGGACGGCCTCGCCGAGCAGCACGTCCCGCTTCCACCGCACCAGC
This sequence comes from Promicromonospora sp. NPDC057488, assembly GCF_042802395.1. Lineage (NCBI taxonomy): Bacteria > Bacillati > Actinomycetota > Actinomycetes > Micrococcales > Promicromonosporaceae > Promicromonospora > Promicromonospora sp. NPDC057488. Next base: position 14,472 of record NZ_JBHVEG010000071.1, on the reverse strand, counting down.
CGTGCCGCGCCCGCCCGGCCCACGCGGCCGTCGATCGTCACCAGCACGAGCGACCCGCCCTCGCGCGTGCTGTCGATCCCGGCGAAGATGTCCGCCGCGCGCGCCAGGAACTCGGCGTGCTGCGGCAGCCCGCTCATGCCCCGGGCCGCGGCCACCGGGTCGGGCGCGGCGTCCGCCGTCTCCCACCCGGCGGCGAACGCCAGCGTGACCGAGTGCGGCACGCTGGTCAGGCACAGGTCGTAGAGCACTCCGACGTCCCGCAGCCCCTCCGTGACGCCGACGTCCGCCAGGGCCCGGGCCGTGCCGAGCGCCTCGGCCGGCCCCTCGGCGGGCAGCCCGCCGAGCACGGCGCCGGCGAGCGGCACGACGGCGGGCGACGTCCAGTCCTCGGGCATGCGCCAGCCCTCGGCGACCGTGCGTCTGCGCCATCGCGCGCACAGCGTGCCGAGTGCGTCGTCTCCTGCCGGTCTCGTGTTCATCGCCGGGCTAGACGGTGACACAGCCAGGTGGTGACGCCGCAACCGGTAGCGGGCCGGATGTGCCCGGATCACCCCCCGGATCACCCCTGTGATCTGCGCCGTTACCCCCTTTTGCCCGTAGTATTCCACTCAAACGGGACAACTACATCGATGTGCCAGGGGAGCGCTCTTCGGATGGTCGAGACGACCGGCTCCACCCCTGCGCGGCGGTCCGACGGTCTGCCTCCCGTGTCCGACGAACAGCTCCTGGCCGACGTGCGCGCCGGGCGGGACGAGGCGTTCGGCGAGCTGTACGAGCGCTACCAGCGCACGGCTGCGGGGATCGCCCGGCACGTCGTGGGTGCGGGTCCTACGGTCGACGACGTCGTCGCCGAGGCCTTCACCTCGCTCCTGGCCGCCGTGCGCAACGGCGGCGGCCCGTCGAGCAACGTGCGCTCCTACCTGCTGACCACGGTGCGCAACACCGCGATCGGGGTGCTGCGCGCGCAGGGCCGGGCGGTGCCCGCCGAGGCGGAGCTCATCGATCGTCCGCACCACGACCCCGACGCCGTGCTGCTGGCCGACGACGACCGCCGCGTGCGGCAGGCGTTCGCGGCCCTGCCGCCGGCCTGGCGCCGCGTGCTCTGGTACGTGGACGTGCACGACCTGCCGCCGGCGCGGGTGGCCCCGTTGCTGGACGTCTCGCCGAACGCGGTGTCCTCGCTCGCGCGCCGCGCCCGCGCGCGGCTGCGGCGGGAGTACCTGCAGTCCCACCAGGACCGCGTGGCGCCCGGGTGCGAGGACTACGCGCCGCACCTGGCCCGGTACGTCGAGCAGACGCTGGCCGTGCCCGTGCACCACCGCGTCGAGGCGCACGTGCTGGGCTGCGTGTTCTGCACCGCGGCCGTGGACCAGATGCGCGACCTCAAGCGGCGCATGCGCGTGCTGCTGCTCCCGTTCGGGCTGCCGGTCGCGGCGCTGGCGGATCCGGAGCGCGAGGGGTCGCATGAGCCGGCTCCGTCGTCGGCGTCGCGGGCGGGGCAGCGGGGCGCCGGGCGTGGTGGGCCCGGGCGTGGTGGGCGCGCCGGTCGTGAGCCCGGCGCGCGTGGGCCCGCGGGTTCCCGGCCTGCCGGCGGGGCGCGCGGCGTGCGCGCGGTCGGGCGGCGTTGGTGGTGGGCGCGTCCGCGCGGCTCGCGGCGGGCGATGCTCCTCGGCGCCGCGGTCGTCGTCTGCCTGCTGACGCTGACGACGGTGGCGGCGTCCGACATCCTGGACGGCGTGGCGGGGGACGGCGACGGCGTGGCGGAGGCGGCCGCGCTGCTGCCGGTGCCGGACGCTCCCGGGCGGGACGGCTGGGTCGCGGAACTGGGTCCCGGCACGGACCGGCTGCCGTGGCCGGGCTGGTCCGGCGCCTCGACGGAGGGCGCGGGGCCGGTCGAGGACGACGCCGACGGCGCGGCCCGTGCGGAGGCCGGCGGCACCCCTGAGCCGGCGCCGTCGCCGGGCCCTCAACCTCGACCTGAACCTCAGCGCGAGGCGAACCCTCAACCTCGACCTGAAGCTGAGCCCCAGCCCGGGGCAGGGCCCGGACCTGCGGCGACGCCCAAGCCGACCCCAACCCCCACCGGCCGGCCGACGTCCGCTCCCACACCCGAACCCACCCCGACGCCCACGCCGACCCCGACGCCCGAGCCGTTCGCGCTCACGATCGAGCACGACGACCTGGGCGACCTCGTGCCGGGGCGGCCCGGCGTGCTCGGCGCCACCGTGAGCAACCCGGACGAGCGCCCGACGGCGGCCGTGGCGGTCGACGTCACGCTGCCCGCGGGCGTCGAGCTCGACCCGGCCGGTGGCTCCCGCGCCGTCTCCGCCTGGACCTGTGCCGAGGGCGCGGCTGCGGGTGTGACCTGCACCGTGGACGCGATCGCCGCCGGCGCCACCTCTACGCTCCTGGTGCCCGTGCTCGTCGGCGCCGACGTCGCCGAGGGCACCGTCGACGTGCGCCTCGACGTGCGCGGGGACGACGTCGTGCCCACCGGCGCGAGCCGGGCGGTCCCGGTGCGGGCGAGCCTGCTGGCCGCGCGGTACGTCGCGACGGGCCAGGTCGAGGTGACCCAGGTCGGCGCCCCGGTGCTGCACTGCGACCCGGCGCTCCCGGGGTGCGCGGCGGTCGTGGACGGCACCGCGACCGGGACCGCGCAGGACAACAACGGGTGGAACATGGTTCCCGTGGACGCCCTCGGCACCGGGACCACGTCGTCGACGGCCGTTCTCGACCTCCCCGCCGGGCACGAGGTGGTCGCGGCCCGGCTCTACTGGTCCGGCGTGTGCGACGACGCCGTGGCGCCCGTCCGGGTCGCCCCGCCCGGCGGCGCGCTGCGCCCTGTCGGCGACGGCGGCGACGTGGTGGTCGAGCGCTCCGGCCGGATGTACCAGGCGGGCGTCGACGTGACCGCCCTGGTGCGCGCCGGCGGAGCCGGCACCTGGGGCGTCGCGGACGTGTGCGCCACGGGCGGCGTCGGCACGCGCGCCGGCTGGGCGCTGGTGGTCATCCACCGTCCGGCGGGCACGGGGGCCGACGGCGCAGGGCTCGCCATCGTCTACGACGGCCTCATGCCCGTCTCGACCGCCGACGGCTCCGCGAGCTTCACCGTGGCGGGCCGGCCGGGCACGCCGGCCCGGGTCGGTGCCGTCGCCTGGGACGGCGACCGCGGCGGCACGGGGGACCGGTTCGAGCTCGCCGGCACGACCCTGGTGCCGCTGCGGTGGGACGGCACCGCAGCGGCCGGGCCAGGCGCGGCCGACAACGCCTTCGACTCGACGGCCTGGGGCTCCGCCTACGCCAACGCGCTGGGCGTGGACGTCAAGCCGTTCGAGCCCACGACCCTGCCGACGGCGCGGGCACAGCTCGCCGCGCTGTCGGACGGGGACGCGTTCCCGCTGGGCGTCGTCACGGTCGTGACGGGCTAGCGCCGAGGCGTGCCCGCACGATCGGATCCAGCAGCCCCAGCTCGCGGGCCCGCTGGAGGGCGGCGGCCCGGTCGTGCACACCCAGCCGCCGGTAGATCTCCCGGATCTGCGTCTTGACCGTGTTGTGCGAGACGAACGCCGCCTTGGCCACCTGGGTCGACGTCAGCCCGTCGGCCAGGCGGTGCAGCACCACGAGCTGCCGGTCGGGCACCGTGACGAACTCGACCGGTCGCGCCGTGCCGCGGCGGCGCAGCACCTGGGCGATCTGCCGCACCTGCTCCGGCGCCGAGCGGGCCAGGGAGCGCAGCACCCCGGGCGCGGCCCACCAGTAGGGCAGCGCGCCGCCGACCCTGCGGGACAGGGCCGTGGCGTGCGCGAGCTGTCGGCGTACGTCCGCGCCGCCGCCGCCGTCGGTGTCGGCCTCGACGTCGAGCAGCGCGTCGTGCGCCTCGGCCGCCAGGAGGTGGGCCGCCAGCCGCGCGCCCGCCGTCGACCCCTCGTGCGCCGACCGGACCCCGGTGATCGCCAGCAGTGCCTCCCGCGGCCGGCCCTGCGCGAGCCGCAGCCGGCCGTCCAGCAGCGCCCGCGCCGGAGCCTGGGCGGTCAGGGCGTCGGCGATCACGGCCGCGCTCGTGCCACGGCCCAGCGCCAGGTACAGCCGCCCGAGGTCCAGCGCGAGCAGCGGCGGGATGCGCAGGTCGCCGGTGGGCGGACCTGTCTCGGACGGCGCCAGCCCGCGCTGGGCGAGCGCCTCCCGCAGGTGGTCGACGGCGAGCTCCTCCTGCCCGCGCAGCACGGCCAGCACCGATTCGACGTGCAGCCCGGCGAACCACAGGTCCGACCGGGCGGAGCACCGCACGGCACCCCGCAGGTGCTCGGGCAGGTCGTCGTCGAACCGCTCGAGGCGGGCGAGCGCCGCGGCCAGCGCGAGCGGCTCGCCCACGGCGTGCCGCCACCAGGCGGGCGGCTCGGGCAGCGCCTCGGCCTCGGCCGACCAGTCGCCGGCCGTGTGCACGTTGGAGTCCAGCGCGTGCACGAGCGCCACCAGCTCCGCCGCCGCGGCGGCCAGCGGCAGCGTGCCGCAGCCCAGCGCGTCGTGGTGCGCCGTCTCCGCGTGCCGGAGCGCCTCGTGCAGCTGCCCGGCCTCGGTCGCGGCCAGCGCGGCCTGCAGCCCCACCAGCACCCGCGCGACGACGGGCGCGCTCCCCGGCGTCCGCAGCCAGCCCCGGGCCAGGCGCAGGGCGTCGTCCGCGCGTCCGGCCCGCCGCAGCCGCGCGACGCCGCCGAAGACCGTGAGCGACGGTGCCGGCGTGCCCGGCGGGTCGGCGGGCCGGACCGCCGGCTCGGGGACGCCCGCCAGACCGGGGGAGCGCCGGGTGACGGACAGCAGCCTGCGCAGGTCCGGCGGCACGTGCTGCGCCGGGGCCGCCGACACGGCGCTCCACAGCGCCTCGTGCAGCGTGGGGTCGCGGCCGTCCAGCACCCCGGTCCACAACCCGTGCAGCAGGTCGCGGACCAGCCCGGCGTCGTCCGCCTCGAGGGCGACCAGCAGCGCGCCCCGCGCGTCGTGCGCCTGCTCCTTGCGCCGGGCCGCCTTGGCAGCCCGCAGGTGCAGCTCGTCGCGGTCGCGCCCGCGCGCGTAGTCCAGGAGGGCGCGGCGCGCGTGCGGCTCCACGGCCAGCACGTCGTCCGGCCAGGCCGGGTCGTCGAGCAGCAGGCCGGTCGCCACCAGCCGGTCGACGAACGTGTCCGCGCCCGGGACCGCCGCGAGCAGGCCGGTCGCCGCCAGCTCGGTGCGGCTGAACCGCGGGGCGAGGCAAGCCTCGACCACCACGCTGATCGCCTCCTCGGGCAGCGCGGCCCGCAGGAACGCGGCGCGCCGGGCAGCCGCCACCCCCGCGACGAGGTCGTCCGTGACAGGGTCGCCCGCGGCGCTCGCCCGTGCGATCTCGGCCAGCGTCGGGAACAGGACTGCCGGCCACCCCGCCGTGGCCGTGACCAGCAGCCGCGCCTGCGTCCGGCTCAGCGGCACGTCCAGGGCCGACGCCGCCGCCTGGGCCTCGCCCGCCCGCACGGCGAGGTCGCGCAGCGTGAGCTCGACGTGCGCGGGCTCGCGGGTCGGCTGCGGCGCCCGGACCGTCTGGAGCGGTCGGACCGCCCGGACCTGGGCCGGCACCGGGGCGGGGTCCGTGCTTGTCCGGCTGTCGGTCGCGGCGGCGGGGCCCGGCGGCGCCCAGGCGTCGAACGTCGGCTCCGGGCCGGGCAACGGCATCGCCGTCAGCACGACGACGCGGCCGTGCCGCAGCCGCCGCGCCACGCGGTCAAGGAACGACAGCGCGCCCGCCGACGCCGGACCCAGCCGGTCGACGACCAGCACGATCTGCTCCGCGTCGAGTGCCGCGGCGAGGTCCTCGACGCCGGGGGCGTCGAGGGCGCGCGACGGGTTCGCGCTGCTGCCCGCCTGCCCGGCAGGAGGCGTCGTCGGCGCAGCGCGGGACGGATCGACCAGCCGTTCGTGGATCGCCGCGGCGAGCGCCGCGCCGTCGACGGCGTCACCGCTGCCGACGTCGACCCGGACGACCACCCGGCCGTCGTCGGCCAGCCGGCGCGACCACAGCCGCACGGCCGTGCCGCGTCCGGCGCCGCGCGGCCCGCGCAGCACGACCATGCCGGAGCGGCCCGGACGGAGCGCGTGGTCGAGCATCTTCTCGACGGCCGGCCTGGGGAGCACAATGCCGCTATCCACTCAGCCCCCTGGGGTTGGACAAGACGATCGGGCACCGCGGGCGCCCGGCTGGACAGGACCTTGGATCACACTCGGGTAAGACGCCGCCGACCGGCCGACGTGTCGAGTGACCTGGATCACACCTGGCCCGAACGGACAATCCCGGCAGGCCTCTGACCTGCGAGAACCGGTGTCGGCGGTCGACGTCGAGGGGTCGCTGGCGCAAGGTCCGGCACAAGGTGTGGTCGACCAGCGGGTGCCGGCAGGGCTGAACTGCGTTCGGCTGAGAGTCGGGGGATTCGGCTCTCCCGAACAGTCAGGCCAGGCCGAATCGGGTCTCCGCCAGGTGAACGAATTTCATGCCACCCGGCACCCTCTCGCAGAGGCGTGTTCGCCTCGAGCGAGGCTCCGGTGCGACCGGGCGATTCTCGGCGGGAACCGCTTGACGGAGATACCCCCTAGGGGTATATATGGAGGTAACGCAGCCCGTACGGGCCTGCACTGCTCAACCCAGGAGCGATCCATGAACGAGCCACACCAGCACCCCGCACCACCCGTCGCGGCCGGTCCGGACACGGACCACGAGCACGCGCACCACGAGCACGACCACACCGGTCACGACCACGCGTCGCACGAGAGCGCCCTCGTCGACGAGCAGGCCGGCCACACGCATCACGCCGACCACGCGCCGCACGCCGACCACGCGTCACACACCGACCACGCGTCGCACGCGGATCACGCCGGCCACGACGCCCACGCGGGCCACGACGCCCACGGTGGTCACGGCGACCACGTCGGCCAGTTCCGGCGCCTGTTCTGGATCATGCTCGTGCTCGCCGTGCCGGTCGTCGCGTTCTCCGGCATGTTCGCGATGATCCTCGGCTACGAGCTGCCCGACGCCACCTGGGCCACCGCGATCCCGCCCGTCCTCGGCACCGTCATGTACGTCTGGGGCGGCTCGCCGTTCCTCACCGGCGCCGTCAGCGAGCTGCGGTCCCGCAAGCCCGGGATGATGCTGCTGATCGGGCTGGCGATCACGGTCGCGTTCGTCGCGTCGCTCGGCGCCAGCCTGGGCCTGCTCGACCACCAGCTCGACTTCTGGTGGGAGCTGGCCCTCCTGATCGTCATCATGCTCCTGGGTCACTGGATCGAGATGCGCTCGCTCGCGCAGACGACGTCGGCCCTGGACTCGCTCGCGGCGCTGCTGCCCGACGAGGCCGAGCGGGTCGATGGCGACGAGGTCGTCAAAGTCGCCCCGGCGGACCTGGCCGTCGGCGACGTCGTCGTGGTGCGGCCGGGCGGGAGCGTCCCGGCGGACGGCCGCGTCGTCGACGGCCGGGCCGAGATGGACGAGTCCATGGTGACGGGGGAGTCGCGCACCGTGCCGCGCGGCCCGGGCGAGCCCGTGACCGCTGGCACCGTCGCCACCGACTCCGGCCTGCGCGTCGAGGTCACCGCCACCGGCGACGACACCGCGCTGGCCGGCATCCAGCGGCTCGTCGCCGAGGCGCAGGCGTCGTCCTCCCGCGCGCAGCGTCTGGCCGACGTCGCCGCGGGCTGGCTGTTCTGGTTCGCGCTCGGCGCGGCCGCGGTCACCGCCGTGGTCTGGACGCTCGTCGGCCTGCCCGACGACGCCGTCGTCCGCACCGTGACCGTGCTCGTCATCGCCTGCCCCCACGCGCTGGGCCTCGCGATCCCGCTCGTCGTCTCGATCGCGACCGAGCGGGCCGCCCGCGGCGGCGTGCTCGTCAAGGACCGCCTCGCGCTCGAGAGCATGCGCACCGTCGACACCGTGCTGTTCGACAAGACCGGCACCCTCACCAAGGGCGAGCCCACGGTCGCCGACGCCCGGCCCGCCGGCCGGCCCGGCCACGACGGCACCGAGGACGGCCTCGACACCGACACGCTCCTGGCACTCGCGGCCGCCGCCGAGTCGGACAGCGAGCACCCGCTGGCCCGCGCGATCGTGCGCGCGGCACAGGACCGCGGGCTCGTCGTCCCGCGCGCCACGGGCTTCGCGTCGTCGCCCGCCGTGGGCGTGCGGGCGACCGTCGACGGCCACGAGATCCGGGTCGGCGGGCCGCGCCTGCTGGAGGAGAACCGCCAGGACGAGATCCCCGCGGCCGACGCCTGGCGCGAGGACGGCGCGATCATCCTGCACGTGCTGCGCGACGGCGTGGTGATCGGCGGCATCAAGCTCGCCGACGAGGTGCGCGCCGAGTCCGCCGAGGCGGTCCGGGCCCTGCACGACCGCGGCGTCCAGGTGGTCATGATCACCGGCGACGCCGAGGCCGTGGCCCGCTCCGTCGCCGAGGAGCTCGGCGTCGACCGGTACTTCGCCGGGGTGCGGCCGGAGGACAAGTCGGCCAAGGTGGCGCAGCTCCAGGCCGAGGGCCGCAAGGTCGCGATGGTCGGCGACGGCGTCAACGACGCCCCGGCGCTGGCGCAGGCCGACGTCGGCATCGCTATCGGCGCCGGGACCGACGTCGCCATCGCGTCGGCCGGCGTGATCCTGGCCAGCGACGACCCCCGGTCGGTGCTGTCGGTGATCGAGCTGTCGCGGGCGAGCTACCGCAAGATGAAGCAGAACCTGTGGTGGGCCGCCGGGTACAACCTGATCTCGGTGCCGCTGGCCGCCGGGGTGCTGGCGCCGGTCGGCTTCGTGATGCCGATGTCCGTGGGCGCCGTCCTGATGTCGCTGTCGACCATCGTGGTGGCGCTCAACGCCCAGCTGCTGCGCCGGCTCGACCTGCGACCCGGGCGCCAGACCCGCTGAACAGGCTGTTGACCTGGTCCGGTGCGCCGCCTAACCTGCTGGGCGGCGCACCGGCCGCACTCCGCGGCGCATCCGAAGTCAAGGGAGACCTCGTGAAGCTCGTACCCGCGTTCCGTCCTGCCTTCCACCTGGTGACAGCGGTGTCAGCCCTCGCGCTCGTCGCGAGCGGCCTGGTCGTCGCGGGCAGCGCCAGCGCCGCCCCGGCGGGCACGGGACCAGGCGGCGGGCCAGGGATCGAGACGGAGAGCTGGCGCGTCGACGGCCCGCGCGGCTCGCACCTGGACGGGCTGCTGCGCCTGGACGACGCCGGCCAGGTCACGCTCGACGTGCTCGACGACGGGGACACCGTGGTCTCGGCCACGCGCCTGGGCCTGCGGGGCAGCGACGGCGACCTCACGACGGGCCTCACGTTCGCCGGCCGGGCGGACCGAACGGTCTCCGACGCCTACGCCATGTCCACGGGCAAGAGCCGGCAGCGCACCTACACGCACCGCGAGTCGGTCTTCACCTTCACGGGCGCCGACGGCGGCCGCCTCCAGATCGCGGTCCGCGTTTCCGACGACGGCGTCGCCTACCGTTACCTCCTGGACGGCCCGGGCGAGCACCGGGTCGACGACGAGTCGGGCGCGTGGGAGCCGGCCGCCGACGGCCCCGCGTGGATGCAGCGCTCCTACGCCGTCAACTACGAGGCCGAGTGGAGCACCACGACCGCGGCGGCGGGCAACGGCTCCGGCAGCGTCGGGTACCCGGTGCTGTTCGGGCAGGGCGACCGGTACGTGCTGATCACCGAGGCCGACCTGCACGGCGACTACTCCGGTTCGCACCTGGCCCACGAGGCCGGCGCGCTGCGCTACGACGTCGACCTCTTCGAGGGCCGCCCCGTCACCACCACCGGCGACCTGTCGACGCCGTGGCGGGTCGCGGTCGTCGGTGACCTGCCGGGCGTCGTCGGCTCCACGCTGGTGGACGACCTCGCCACGCCCGCCGCCCTGGACCCGAAGGCGGACTGGATCAAGCCGGGCCGGTCGAGCTGGAGCTGGCTGACCGACGGGAGCAGCCCGCGGGACGAGGCGCGCCAGCGCGACTTCGTCGACCTGTCCGCCCGCAACGGCTGGGAGTACGTGCTGCTCGACGAGGGCTGGGACGCGAGCTGGGTGCCGCGCACGGTCCGCTACGCGCACACCCGCGGTGTCGACGTCATCGTCTGGTTCCACAGCCGTGACCTGCGCACGCAGGAGCAGCGCGACGAGTGGCTGCCCCGCCTCAAGTCGTGGGGCGTGAGCGGTATCAAGGTCGACTTCATGGACTCCGACTCGCAGGAGATCCACCAGTGGTACGACGACGTGGCCCGCGACACCGCCCGGTACGAGCTGATGATCAACTTCCACGGCGCCGCCCTGCCCACCGGGATGCAGCGCACCTGGCCGCACATCATGAGCTACGAGGCCGTGCGCGGCATGGAGAACGGCATCAGCCCGGAGCGCAGCCTCATCGTGCCGTTCACCCGCAACGTGCTGGGTTCCATGGACTTCACGCCGGTCGTCTTCTCCCGCGACAACGACCGGACGTCCAAGGCGCAGCAGGCCGCGATGGCGGTCGTGTACGAGTCGGGCTGGCAGCACATCTCGGACAAGCCCGAGGGGTACGCCGACGAGCCGAACGCGCTGCCGTTCCTGCGGAACATCCCCGCGACCTGGGACGAGGTCCGGCTGCTGAGCGGCACGCCGGGGAAGGACGCCGTGCTCGCGCGGCGTTCGGGCGACCGCTGGTTCGTGGGCGGCATGCGCGCCGGCTCCGGGGACCCGCTGCGGCTCCCGCTGGCGGGCCTGACGCGCGGCGGCAAGGTGCTGGTCGACCTGCTGACCGACGACGGCGCCGACGGTTCCGCCACCGTGCACTCCACGGTCCGTACCACGGCCGGTGACACCCTGCGGGTCCCGACGGCGACCAACGGCGGGTTCGTCGCGGTCGTCTGCGCGGCGCACGGTGACCGCGAGTCCTGCCTGGACCCGGTGGAGGCCCGGCCGGCCGCCACGATCACCGTCGAGCCGGCCGAGGCCGACGTCGAGCCCGGCAGCACCGTCGAGGTGCGGGCCGCGTTCACGGTGGCCGACCGCGCCGTCACGCGCGTGCGGCTGACGCCGGACCTGCCCGAGGGCTGGGTCGCCGACCGCGGCACCCAGACCGTCCCGCGGCTGTCCGCCGGCGAGACCGCGGAGGTCGCCTGGCAGGTCCAGGTGCCCGCCGACGGCGCCACGGGCACCTTCGAGGTGCCGGTCGACGTCGCCTACCGGGCCGGGGGCGAGGCGCACGTCGCGGCGAGCCAGGCCACCCTGTGGGTCACGCCGCCCGCCCCGGCCGGCAGCCCGTACGTCTCCGACCTCGACTGGACGGAGCAGTCCAACGGCTACGGCCCGGTCGAGCGCGACCGCTCCAACGGCGAGGCAGCCGGCGGCGACGGCGGACCGCTGCGGATCGCGGGCGTCACCTACGACAAGGGCATCGGCATGCACGCCACCGGCTCGGTCACCGCGTGGCTCGGGGGTGCCTGCACCGCGTTCAGCGCGCTCGTGGGCATCGACGACGAGGTGCTCGACAAGCCCGGCGACACCGGCGTCGGCTCGGTGCGGTTCGCCGTCTACGGGGACGGCGAGCTGCTGGCCGAGACGCCGGTGCTGTCCAACGACGACGGCGCCGTGGCGCTCGACGTCGACGTGACCGGCGTCCGCCGTCTGCGGCTCGTCGCGGACGAGGGGGCGGACGGCAAGAACTTCGACCACGCCGACTGGGCCGACGCGCGCGTCGAGTGCGGTCAGGGCTGACGGGGCTGACGGGGCTCGCCGGGCGAGCGTTCAGCCAGTGTTCAGCCGGCCGCCGTGTGCGCTTCGCCCCGGCGGCCGGCGGCGGCACCAGGCTCGCCCCCATGAACTCACGCATCCGTACCCGCGCCGGCGCCGTCGTCACCACGGCCGCGCTGGTGCTCTCCGGGGCCCTGGCCTCCGTCGTCGCCGAGGCGGGGACCAAGGCCGAGACCGGCGTCGAGGCCGGGGTCCTGGCGTCGTCGGCCGCCCCGGTCGCTTTTGGCGGCGCCGGCCACGGCGGCGGCACGCCCGCCGAGCGCGCCTACCGCGACCTGCTCGACCACGGTCCGAACGCGAAGATCCTCACCGCCGCGCACCGGGCGCAGTGGCGCTCCGCCCCCGAGAACAGCGCGCCCGCGATCCTGGCCGCCTTCGCGGACGGCGCGGAGATCGTCGAGCTGGACGTCCAGCTCACCGCCGACGGCGTCCCCGTGCTGATGCACGACACGACCGTGGACCGCACCACGAACGGGACCGGCCGCGTGGACAGCCTCACGCTGGAGCAGATCGAGGGCCTGCGGCTGCGCGAGGGCCTGGGCGGCGCGCAGGCCGCGCTCACCGACGAGCGGGTGCCCACGCTGGAGCAGGCGATGCGCCTGGCCAAGGACCGCGGCCTGGTCAACCTCGACAAGGGCTGGCCGTTCCGCGAGGAGATCTGGTCTGTGCTCACCGAGACCGGCACGGTCCGCAACGGTCTGTACAAGTCGGACGCGCCCGTGGACCAGGTCCAGGAGTTCCGCGCCACGCACCGCGGCGCCGTCTACCTGCACATCGTCACCGACGCGAACGTCGCGGACGTCGAGAAGTTCGGCGCCGACCAGCCCGTCGCGTACGAGGTCAACTTCGACAGCACCGCCGACGTCGTCGCGCGCCGTCCGTTCCTGGACCGTGTGGCGAGCGGGAGCCGGGTGTGGAGCAACACGATGTGGAACGGCCTGTCCGAGCGGATGACGGACGAGGCGTCGCTCATCGACCCGCTGCGCGGCTGGCAGGCGCTGGCCGAGAGCTACAACACGACGATCTTCCAGACCGACGACGTAGAGAAGATCGAGAGCTGGCTGCGCACCGGCGAGGGCGACCCGCTGCCGCGCGGCGCCGTCCGCGTCCAGGCCGAGGACTTCCTGCCCGGCGAGGGCGTGGGCTACCACGACCTGGAGCCCGCCAACCGGAGCAACCTGCAGATGCGCCCGGGGGAGGGCGTGGACATCCAGGACCTCGACGGCGCCGTCAGCCTCGGCTGGATGCGCGGCGGCGAGTGGCTCACCTACTCCGTCGACGTGCCGCGGACCGGCACGTATGAGGTCGCGGTGCGCGCCTCCTCGCCGTACTCGCCCGCCGGCGCGTACACCGTCTCGTTCGACGACGGCGCGCCCAGCGACCGGGTCGACGTCCGGAACACGACCAGCCACGCCAAGCAGGTGCTGCAGCCGAGCGGCGTGACGCAGCGGCTGACCAAGGGCACGCACACGCTCCGGATCAGCCTGCCCGAGGACGCGTACCAGAACTGGAACCTCGACCGCATCGAGCTGACCCCCGTCGGCCGCTGATCCCTCCCGCCGCCCCATGTCAGACGTACAGGTCCCTCCGGGGGCCTGTACGTCTGACACGTGGAGCCGGATGTGCCCGGGCGGGCGGCCGGATTGAATAGGCTTCGGGACATGACGACACATCGACCGGAGCGGGGTGCGCCGTGGGTGGCCTGATGGGACTGCTGGACGACATCGCCGCGCTGGCCAAGCTCGCGGCCGCGTCCATCGACGACGTCGGCGCCGCGACGGGCCGGGCGACCGCCAAGGCGGCAGGTGTCGTCGTGGACGACACCGCCGTGACGCCCCAGTACCTGCGCAGCGTCGCGGCGCAGCGCGAGCTGCCCATCGTGAAGAAGATCGCGATCGGGTCGATCCGCAACAAGCTGGTCTTCATCCTCCCGGCCGCGCTGCTGCTGAGCCAGTTCCTGCCGTGGCTGCTGCCGATCGTCCTGATGATCGGCGGCACCTACCTCGCCTACGAGGGCGCCGAGAAGATCTGGCACAAGATCTCCGGCCACGGCGAGGAGACCGTGCTGGCCACGGAGGTAAGCCCCGAGGCCGAGAAGAAGCTGGTCGCGGGCGCCATCCGCACCGACCTGATCCTGTCCGCCGAGATCATGGTGATCGCGCTGGACGAGGTGGCCGACGAGACGTTCTGGTCGCGGCTCGCGATCCTCGTCGTGGTCGCGTTCGTCATCACGATCATCGTCTACGGCATCGTCGCCGCCATCGTGAAGATGGACGACGTCGGGCTGCGGCTCGCCGAACGTGACTCCGGCTTCTCCAAGACCCTGGGCCGCGGCCTGGTCAAGGCGATGCCGCGGGTGCTCGCCGTCATCTCCGTGGTCGGCACCGTCGCGATGCTCTGGGTGGGCGGGCACATCCTGCTCGTCAACCTCGGCGCCGACGGCACGGGCTGGATCCCCTGGCCCTACGAGTGGGTGCACCACCTCGAGGTGGTCATCCACGACGGCGCCGGCGCGCTCGGCGGCACGCTCGGCTGGCTGTTCAACACGCTGTGCTCCGCCGTCGTCGGCTTGGTGGTCGGCGCCGTCGTGGTCGCCGTGCTGCACCTGCTGCCGTCCCGGAAGAAGAAGTCCGCGGAGGCGGCCGCGCACTGATCTGTCCGCCGATCTCTCGTACAGGCGGCCCC
>NZ_JBHVEG010000070.1:0-30322 GCF_042802395.1 Promicromonospora sp. NPDC057488 | reverse complement strand
ACCTTCTGCCGACCACCCGCATCCGCGCCCTCCGCGCGGCGGCGCACCGCCACGCGGCCGGGCGCCTCAGATCGAGTACTCGATGAGCTCCGACGGGTCCTCGTTGCGCGAGCGCTCCGCGACCGGTGCCTTCGGCATCCGGACCCGCGCGGGGATGCCCACCGCGACGGCCCCGGCGGGCACGTCCTTGACGACGACGGCGTTGGCGCCGATCTGTGCGTCGTCGCCGATCCAGACGGGACCGAGCACCTTGGCCCCGGCCCCGACGGTCACGCGGTCGCCGAGCGTGGGGTGGCGCTTGCCGCGGCTGAGCGACCGGCCGCCGAGGGTGACGCCGTGGTAGAGCATCACGTCGTCGCCCACCACCGCGGTCTCGCCGATCACCACGCCCATGCCGTGGTCGATGAACATCCGCTGCCCCAGCCGGGCGCCCGGGTGGATCTCGATCCCGGTCGCCGCCCGCGCGAACTGCGAGAGCAGCCGCGCGGGCAGGCGCATCGCCGGGACCCGCCACAGGCGGTGCGCCGCGCGGTACACCCAGAGGGCGTGCACGCCCGGGTAGGCGAGCGCTACCTCCAGGCGGGACCGCGCGGCCGGGTCGTGGGCGCGCGCGGCGTCGAGGTCGTCGGAAAGAACCCCGAGCAGCCCGCGCCCCCGGGCCATCAGTCGACCAGGCCCTCGAACAGCGGCGTGGACAGGTAGCGCTCGCCGAAGTCGGGGATGATCACGACGATCGTCTTGCCCGCGTTCTCCGGCCGCTTCGCGACCTCCAGGGCCGCCGACAGCGCGGCGCCGGACGAGGTGCCGACCAGCAGGCCCTCCTCCTTCGCGGCACGACGCGCGGCGTCGATCGCGGTGGCGAGGTTGACGTCGATGACCTCGTCGTAGACCTCGCGGTCCAGGATGTCGGGCACGAAGTTGGCGCCGATGCCCTGGATCTTGTGCGGGCCGGGCTGGCCGCCGTTCAGGATCGGCGACTCCTCGGGCTCCACCGCGATGACCTTGACCTCGGGCTTGCGCTCCTTGAGCACCTGGCCGACGCCGGTGATGGTGCCGCCCGTGCCGATGCCGGCCACGAGGATGTCGACCTCGCCGTCGGTGTCCGCCCAGATCTCCTCGGCGGTCGTGGCGCGGTGGATCGCCGGGTTGGCGGCGTTGGCGAACTGGCGGGCCAGCACGGCGCCCGGACGCTCCTGCGCGATCTTCTCGGCCGCCGCGACGGCGCCCTTCATGCCCTCGGCACCCGGCGTGAGCACCAGCTCGGCGCCGTACGCGCGCAGCAGCGCACGCCGCTCCTTGGACATGGTCTCCGGCATCGCCAGGACCACCTTGTAACCACGGGCCGCGCCCACCCAGGCCAGGGCGATGCCCGTGTTGCCCGAGGTGCCCTCGACGATCGTGCCGCCCTCCTTCAGCTCACCCGACTCCTCGGCGGCATTGATGATGGACACGCCGATGCGGTCCTTCACGGAGTTGGCGGGGTTGTAGAACTCGAGCTTGCCGAGAACCGTCGCCTCGAGTCCTTCGGTCAGCCGGTTGAGCTTGACGAGCGGGGTGTTCCCGATGAGCTTGGTCGCGTCGTCGTAGATGCGGGCCATTGTTCTTCCTTCGCTGGGTGGCGGGTCTGGCTTGGTTCGTGCGTTGCCCGACGTCGGCGCCCCGGTCGTGCGGGTGCGCGCCTCGGGGCCGGCGTCGAGCGTCTGGGGCAGGTGTCGGGGCCGGAGCGTCCCGCTGGCGACCCGGCCACGCGGGCGGTCCCGGCGCGGTCAGGTGCGTGCGGACGCTCTACAGACAGCCTCGGTGGCAGCAGCCGGTCACGCACATCGAGGGCGCGGCGACCGGAAGAAGACGGGTGGGGAGTGCGGAGCGCACGGTGCTCAAGACGTCCTCCCTGCGTGTGGCGGCCGGAGGGCCGCGCGGCTGCGTGTTCCGTGCCGAGTGGTTGGCTCGACTCGTGCAGGTTACGCGGGCAGCCACTGTGAGACAAGATCTGTCTCAGGTATCGATCATGTCGATGCTTTGCGTTTGCTTGCCTCGCGCGTGAGTGCGGGATCTTCGTCCCGCCGACATGCCTGCCGGGGCGAAGATCCCGCATTCACGAGTGGTCAGCCGCCGATGTTGATGTCCGAGCACAGGTAGTACGGCTGGTCGAGGTGAGAGGCCTGCCAGATCGTGTACAGCACGGCGCGGCCGCTGTACCCGCTGAGGTCGACGTCCGTCTCGTACGTGCCCTGCGCGGGGTAGGAGCCGGTCTCCTGGACCAGGTCGAGGTCGTCCCAGCCGAGCGCCTCCGTGGTCGGGTCGAAGCTCGGCTTGGAGACGTAGATGCGCAGGTAGTCGGCGCCGTGCTGGGCCTGGTCGGTCAGCGTCAGGTGGAACTGCTGCGGCACGTCCTTGGCTACCCACTCGCCGGGGGTGTCGAGGTAGTCGTAGCGCGGCGACTGGGTGCGGCCGCCGGAGCAGAGCTGCCCGTCGGGGATGACGGCCTCGTGGTTGCCGCCGACGTTCTCCCGGTACAGGCCGTTCCAGTTCCACATGGCGTTCGGGTCGGCCTGCCAGGCGCCCCAGCACATGGGGTCCAGGTCGGCCATCTCGGGGTTGAGGTGGTCGCTGCCCCAGCGCTCGAAGCAGCCGTAGTTGCGGGTGGGCGGGTCGGTCACGGAGCCGTGGGCGGCGGCGGGTGCGGCAGTGACCGTGTCTCCTGCGACGACGGCGACCGTCGCGAAGGGCGCGACCAGGGCCAGGGCGACGGCCAGCGTCAGGCCGCGTGTGCGTGCACGGACGGACATGGGTTCCTCCAGGTGCTCGGACAGGTGCGCCTGGCGGGGCCCGCCACGGCGCGTGCAGGAACCACTGTCCGGAGCCGGGCCGGGCGAGACCACGGGGTGAAACGGTTAAGGCCGGAGCGCGTGCTTGGAGGTTCCCCCGCCGGTCTGCGCAGCGCGGCACGTCCTGCTTATGGTCGGGGCAACCGACCACCCAGGAGGCATTCCATGGCTGCTCCCGACCTGCCCGCCGCGATCCAGGAGTTCATCGACGCGACCAACGCCGGTGACACCGAGCGCTTCGTCGCCACGTTCACCGACGACGCGTACCTGAACGACTGGGGGCGTGAGTTCCACGGCCCCGACGGCGTCCGGAGCTGGAACGAGACCGACAACATCGGGATGAAGAGCCACTTCGACCTGGTGTCCGTGGCGCCGGGCGACGGGCCGGACGCCTACACGGTCACCATCAAGGTGACGAGCAACAGGTTCAACGGGACCGGACCGTTCAAGTTCGACCTGCGGGGCGGCAAAGTCGCGAGCCTGGTGCTGAGCTGACGTCGCTCGGCTCGCGCACGTCTCAGCCCGCGCGTGTCTCGGCGCGCATCCATCCGAGGTAGTCCGCGGTGCCGGCCAGGATCGGCAGGCTGATGATCTCCGGCACGTCGTAGGCGTGGTGGTCCAGGATGTGCTGCGCCAGGCCCGCGTACCGGTCGGTCGGGGTCTTGAACACCACCCGCCACTCCTCCTCGACCTGCACCGCGCCGTCCCACCAGAACGCGCTCGTGATCGGACCCTCGACCTGCGCGCACGGCGCCAACCGGGCCTCGACGGCCGAGCGGCCCAGTGCCTCGGCGTCGGCCCGCGTCGATACGGTGGTCATGACCTGGCAGAACTCGAACGCGGCGACGTCGTCGGAAGGCATGCCGGCCAGGCTACTGGTGCGGTGCCGGCGCCCGTCTGATGGTGGGGTGCGGCGCGGGGAGAACACATCTGCCCGGGGTGTGTTGCTCTCGGTAGACATTGTCGACTCAGAGCAACACACCCCGCGGAGTACGACTTTGCGCGGGGGTCGGCCCGCTCGCTCGGGCTTCTCGTGCCGTGGAACGATCCTGTTCGTGAGCAGCGAGGCAGAACGACCGGCGTTGATCCGGCTCGGCTACTGGGACGGACCGCACACGAGCCCCGGATGGCCGGACCCCCGCGATTTCGTCGATCCTGACTGGGACGAGGACGAGCGCGACGAGGTCACCTTCTACTTGTCCGCGGGGACCGTGCGAGTGGCTTTCATGGGGCTGTCGGAGTGCCGGTTCTGCGGTGAGCGGGTCGGTTCCCTCGAGTACACCGACGGGATGTACGTGTGGCCGGAGGGGCTGGCGCACTACCTACAAGAGCACGCCGTGCGGCTGCCGGCGGCCGTCGTCGAGCATGTCCGGACGAGGACGGAGCAGCTCGAGCAGACGCCGGTCGACGACACGTGGTGGAGGGCGCATGCGTCGGGGCAGTGACGCGCCTGGCCAGGTGATGGGCATGCTGGGCGGGCTGAGCGCGACCGTCAGCGGTGTGACTCGCAGAGCTGGACGTGCAGGTAGGCGAAGGGGCTTCGGTTGCGCATGTGGAAGCGCTGCGTGCCGAGAGTGAGCTCGGCGCAGCAGTGTCCGTCGGGCCGGGACGCGAGGAACGCGGGGCTCTCCTCGACGAGGCCTCGCCCGTCCGTCGAGGGTCGTCGTCGAGACCGAGGTGCGCCAGGTGTGGCCGTGCAGCCGCCTCACGACGCGCCCCGGGCTCGCTCGGCCGACGCCGTCAAGCTGGGTCGGAACACGATCGTGCGGGGCGTGCCCGGAGGATGGCACGCAGACCGGGCGCGTGGCGACGTCTTTCCGGCCGGCCAGGCGGCTGGTGCCCGCGCCCGTTCCCAGGAGGTCGGTGCCCTCAGCGGGCCTCGAGGACGAAGAAGAGGAAGCACACGAACGCCGGCCGCTCGCCGCTGGCGATGCGTGGCGGGAGGAGCTCGGGCGGCGTGTCCGGGGACGGCGCGGGTTCGGCCATGGACGTGATGCTGAACCCGGCGGCGGCGAAGGCGTCGGACATCGCGTGCAGGGGGCGGTGCCAGAACGTCAGCGTCCCGGGCTGGCCCGCGAACTCGAACTCGTCCGTGAACTGCCAGGCCCCGAAGTAGCCCTCCTCCGGGAAGAGCAAGGGCCGGGCGAGCGGATGGTTGACCGAGAGGATGAGCCGGCCGCCCGGCTTGAGGACCCGGTGCAGCTCGACCAGCGGCGGCTCCCAGTCCTCGAGGTAGTGCAGCACGAGGGAGGAGACGACGTCGTCGAAGGCGTTGTCCGCGTACGGGAGGGGCTGGGCGAGGTCCGCGACGGTCAGCGGGACGTCGTCGCCGAGCCGGCGGCGGGCGATCTCGATCATCTCCGGGCTGCCGTCGAACCCGCTCATCTCGGCGCCGCGGTCGCGCAGCTCGGCGGACAGCGGCCCGGAGCCGCAGCCCGCGTCGAGGATCTTGCGGCCGCGCACGTCGCCCGCGAGGCGGATCATCGCCGGTCGTTCGTACCAGGCGTTGAACAGGCTCCCGGCGTTCTCGGCGTCGTAGCTCGCCGCGAACTCGTCGTAGTGGTCGGCCTTCATCGGATCCCCTTCGCGCGACGGTCGGTGTCCCGCGGGACGCTATCGGCCGGGACCGCCGCGCGGGCCGCTCTCCCCCAAGAGCGCCGGGTACCTACCGGCCACGTTCACGCTGGTACACGGCAGATCGGGAAACCTCCACAAGCGCGGTGCTCGCCGTCGGCGTCGCGCTCACGCCCGACCGTCCCGAACCACGCCGGACGTCCGCGGGAACACTCGCACGTGCAACCAGATCACCAGCGGCACCACGACCAGCTCGAGCACCAGCGCGCCGACGAAGACCGGGTGCGGCCAGCCCGTCGCGGCGGCCGAGACGAGCCGGGGGACGCCGCCCAGGGCCGCGATCGCGAGGATCACCCGCGTCACGTCGGCGCGTCGCACCGGGTCGCGCAGGCTCCACCAGATCAGCAGCCCGGCGGCGAGCCAGAACGCGTTGACGAACCGGTACTCGCTGTCGATCGTGGCGTTCACCGGCCCGCCGCCCGGCAGTGCCTCCGGTCCGACCACGATCCCGAGGAGACCGCTCAGCACGGGAACCGCGCCGAGCACGGCGATGACCACCAGCAACGCTCTCCGACCCATCCGGGCACCCTTTCACGGGTGCCCGGCCAGCGGCCCGTAAAGAACGCCCGAGAGGCCCGAGCCGCGGGTTCAAGTCCCGTCGCTCATCACCAGATCGCGACCTCCGCGCCCAGCTCCAGGCCGTTCTCCGTGGCCCGGGCCGACGAGATGGTCACCTCGGTCTCGTCCTCCGGGAACGCCACGCCCTCGACGAGCTGGTTGAGCTGGTCGTTGCCGAGCTGGTCGGCCACCGCGGCCAGGGGGAGCGAGATGCCCGCGAACTCGACGGACTCCGCGCGCAGCACCGCCCGGCCGTTCTCGGCGGTGACGGAGAGCGCGACGTCCACGTTCTGCTCGCTGCCCGCGATGGACAGCGGCACCTGCGCCACCAGGCCGCCGGACTGCGGGGCGACCTGCAGCTCCGGCAGCTCGGTGGCCGAGCGGGCCATGTCGGTGAGGGCCTCCGGGGAGACCTCCGCCCGCACGGTGGCCCGCCCGGTCGCCAGCTGCACGAGCGCGGGCGTGTCGTCCCGCTCCACCGTGACGCCCGCGGGCAGGTCCGTCTCGGCGGCCTCGATCCGGTCGTCGATCACGCCGCGCAGCAGCACCTCGGCCGCCACGCCGAGCGCCACCAGCACGGCGACCACCGAGACCAGGACGACGATCCAGCGATGGCGGGGACGGCGGGGTGCGCTCGGCGGCGCGGCGGCGTTCGACGACATGTGCCCTATTCGACAGCATCGTCATGCCGGACTCATGGCGAACCGCTGGGCATCACGTGATGGGTCTCATCTCGACCGCCGCCGCACGCTCGTCGTGTACGCGTCCACCCAGGCCCGGGCGTCCAGGTCGCGGGGCAGGGCACCGGGCCCGACGCCGTTCGCGCGCGCCCAGCGCCGGACGTCGCCCCGCCCGACGCCGGTGCGGGCCAGCACCTCGTGGACGCCCCGGCCGGGACCGTTGAAGACGGCGGCGGCGAACCGCTGGTAGCGGCCCAGGTCGGCCACCGGCACCAGCGGCTCCGGACGCCGGTCGATCACGAGCAGCCCGGCGTCGACGCTCGGCCGGGGCCGGAACGCCGAGGCGGGCACCCGCCGGTCCAGGCCGAAGGTGAACCACGGCCACCACTGGGCCGTCAGGAGCGTGGTGCCGCCGACGGCGGCACGCTTGCGCGCGACCTCCCACTGCGTGATCAGCACGGCGCGCTGCCAGCCGGTCAGTGTGAACAGGCGCCGCAGCACCGGGGTGGTCAGGTGGAACGGCACGTTGCACACGAGGTCGTACGCCTCGGACGGCGGTGCGTGGCGCAGGATGTCGCCCCGCGTGACCGTGACGTTCCCCGGGGCGATCCGCCCCAGCCGCGCGACCGAGCGCGGGTCGATCTCGACGGCCTCGACCGGCCGGCCGAGCCGGGCCAGGGGCAGGGTCAGCGCCCCGCGTCCGGCGGCCCACTCGACCAGCGGCCGGTCGGCGCGGGGGACCAGGGCGACCGTCCGGTCGATCACCTGCGTGTCGACCAGCAGGTTCTGGCCCAGCTCGTGCGCGCCGCCGGGGTCGTTGCCCGGCGGGAGGCGGAGATCCGCGGATCGGGAAGATGGGTTGCGCGACATGAGTGTGCTCCAGGATTCGTCGGCTGACAGAGAATCCGGGCAGCACGAACGCGCCGCCCGGCGGAAGCCGGCGGCGCGGAGCACGCGCTTGGGGTGGTGTGCGTTCCGCGCCGCTAGCGGGCGGAACGCTGCCTGATCATTGCGTTCATATCGCGGCGACCCTACGGCCCGGCCTCCGCGGGGCGCCACGCTTTTTCGCCGGGGTCAGCGCAGGACCAACCCTTGACACGGTGATCCGTCGATGGTCGGATGACGCGACTGTTAACGCTCACATTCTCGCGAGGTCAACGTGCAAAGAAGCACTCGTCCTTCCCGCCTGCCCCTGCGCACCGTCGCCACGGGCGCCGTCGTCGCACTGCTCGGCAGCCTGCTGCCCCTGATCCCCGCAAGCGCCACGGCGGTCTCGACCGCCCCGACCCGGACCGCCGCCCAGGGCGAGGCCGACGCCGCGGCCGCCGCCCTCGGCGTCGTGCATGCCGACGACGTGCGCGGCCACCTCACCCTGCCGACGGCGGGCCCGGACGGCGCCACGGTCACCTGGGCGTCGTCCGACCCCGACGTCGTCGCGGCCGACGGCGTCGTCCACCGCCCGGCGCACGGCGCCGGGGACACCCAGGTCACCCTGACCGCTACCGCCGAGGTGGGCGGCGCGACGTCGGCCCGCGAGATCCCGCTCACGGTCCGCGAACAGCCGGCCGCCGCGGCCTACGAGGGCTACGCCTTCAGCTACTTCACCGGCAACTCGGTCGCCGGCGAGAAGGTCTACTTCGCGGCCAGCCGCGGCAACGACGTCCTGACCTGGGACGAGACCAACAACGGCCAGCCGGTGCTGGAGTCGGGCGAGGGCACTCTCGGCCTGCGCGACCCGTTCCTGATCCGCTCGCCGGAGGGCGACCGGTTCTTCCTGATCGCCACCGACCTGTCGATCGGGCGCAACGGCGACTGGGACGCGGCGCAGCGGCACGGCAGCCAGTACCTGGAGGTCTGGGAGTCCACGGACCTGATCACCTGGTCCGAGCAGCGGCACGTCAAGGTCTCGCCCGACAACGCGGGCAACACCTGGGCGCCCGAGGCCTACTGGGACGAGTCGCTGGGGCAGTACGTCGTGTTCTGGGCCTCGAAGCTCTACGCGGACGACGACCCGGACCACACCGGCAGCGCCTACAACCGGATGCTGTACGCCACCACGCGCGACTTCGTGACGTTCAGCGAGGCGCGGGTCTGGCAGGACCGCGGCGAGTCGCGGATCGACTCCACGGTGATCCGGGAGAACGACGTCTACTACCGCTTCACCAAGGACGAGGGCGGCGGCGGGACCGGCTGCTCGGACATCATCCAGGAGAAGTCGGCGTCGCTCACCGCCGTCGACCTGCCCGGCGACCCGGCCTGGGAGTTCATGGCGGGCTGCATCGGCCGGGAGGCCGGGACGTCCGCCGTCGAGGGGCCGACCGTCTTCAGGGCCAACCCGGGCGACGCGTCCGGCTCGCCGTTCTACCTGTTCGTGGACGAGTACGGCGGCCGCGGCTACATCCCGCTCGGCACCGACGACCTGGAGAACCCCGACTGGCAGGTCCCCGCGGACTACGACCTGCCCGCCAGCCCGCGCCACGGCACCGTCATCCCCGTGACGGCCGCCGAGCTCGCGGCGCTGCGCGAGGGCATCGTCGTCCCCGACCCGCCGACGCCGGTCGTCGCCGACGAGAACGGCCTCGTCGCGCACTACGCGCTCGACGAGACCGGCGGCACGGTCGCCGCGGACGCCACCGGCCACGGGTACGACGGCGTCGTCAGCGGGGACGCCACCTGGGCCGACGGCGCGCTGAACCTCGGCGGGACCAACGGCCACGTGCGGCTGCCCGACGACATGATGGCGGGGCTCGACGCCATCACCGTCTCGACCAAGGTCTGGCTGGACCCCGCGCAGGCCACGCCGTACTTCATCTGGGGCCTGGGCAACACCGACGGCGGAGGCGCCGGCAACGGCTACCTGTTCACCACGGGGAACAACTACCGCTCCTCGATCGCGACCGGCAACTGGTCCACCGAGCAGACGGCCGCCTCGGGCTCGGCGCTGCCCCGCGGCGCCTGGAAGACGCTGACCTACACGCTCCAGGACGGCACCGCCACGCTCTACCTGGACGGCGTCCGCGTGGGCGAGAAGACCGGCGTCACGATCGAGCCGGGCGACATCGGCGACGGCCGCACCACGGCCAACTACATCGGCCGCTCCACGTACACCGCCGACCGGTACCTCAAGGGCAGGGTGCGCGACTTCCGGATCTACAACCGTGCCCTGACGGCCGGCGAGGTGCGGGAGCTCGGCGCGGACCCGACCGCCATCACCGGCGTCGAGCTGGACGCCCTCAAGGTCCCCGCCGTGATCGACGGCGCGACGTCGACCGTGACGCTGCCGGTGACCCCCGGCACCGACGTGACGGCGCTGGACCCGGCCTTCGAGGTGGTCTCCACCTCCACGGTCTCGCCGCGGGTCACGGGCCCGGTCGACCTGTCGGCGCCGCGGACGTTCACCGTCACGGCCCAGGACGGCGCCAGCCGCGACTGGACCGTGCGCGCCGTCGAGATGCGCTCGCCGGTGCTGCCGGGCCTGTACGCGGACCCGAACATCGCGCACTTCGGCGACACCTACTACCTCTACGCGACGTCGGACGGAGTCGCGGGCTGGGGCGGCAAGGACTTCTACGTCTGGACGTCGAAGGACCTCGTGGACTGGGAGCGCTCGGCCGAGCCGATCCTCACCCTGGACGGCGCCGCGGGCGACGTGCCGTGGGCCAGCGGCAACGCCTGGGCGCCGACCATCATCGAGCGGGCCGGGAAGTACTACTTCTACTTCTCGGGCCACAACCCGACGTACAACCGCAAGACGCTCGGCGTGGCCGTCGCCGACCGCCCCGAGGGGCCGTTCACCGCGCAGCCGACGGCGATGATCCTGAACGACGAGCCGATCGCCTCGGGCCAGGCGATCGACCCCGCGGCGTTCCAGGACCCGGAGACCGGCCGGTACTACCTGTTCTGGGGCAACGGCGGGCCGTCGAACGGCCCGGTGTACGCCGAGCTGAGCGACGACATGCTGTCCGTCAAGCCGGACACGCTCGCACGGATCGGCGGGCTCACGAACTTCCGGGAGGGCACGTTCCTCAACTACCGCGACGGGCTCTACCACCTGACCTACTCGATCGACGACACCGGCTCCGCCGACTACCGCGTCGGGTACGCCACGGCCACCAGCGTCGACGGGCCGTGGACCTACCGCGGCGTCATCCTGAGCAAGGACTCGAGCCAGGGCATCCAGGCGACCGGGCACAGCTCGATCGTCCAGGTGCCCGGCACCGACGAGTGGTACATCGCCTACCACCGGTTCGCGATCCCCGGCGGCGACGGGACCCACCGCGAGACCACGATCGACCGGCTGACGTTCGGCGCCGACGGCCTCATGCGGCAGGTCACGCCCACGCTGACGAGCGTCGACCCGCTCACCTACGACGGCGTCCGGCCGCGGTCCCTGAAGCCGCCGACGGTCGACGGCCGGCCCGCGGCCGGGTCCACCCTCACGGCCGCGCCCGGCCGCTGGGACAAGCGGGACGTGACGTTCGGCTACCAGTGGCTGCGCGACGGCGCACCCGTGGCCGGCGCGGTGGGGCGCACGTACCGGCTCACCGCCGCCGACGTCGGCCACCGGATGTCCGTCCAGGTGACCGCGACGCGGGCGGGGGCGCTGCCGGGGACGGCGGTCTCCGAGCGGGGCGCGAGAATCAAGGCTCCGGCCGGCTGCAAGGAACGGACGGCGGTGTAGCCGGGAGCACGCACCACGGCCCCGACCCGGCGTCTCTCGTACGCCGGGTCAGGGCGTGTCCCGGCTACTCGCCGCGCAGCCCCTCCGGCCGGGTCAGCCGCCACAGCAGCGGCAGCCCGGCCGCCGTCGTGAGCAGCACCACCACGGCGGCCGCGCCCGACGTCGCGCCCACGCCGACCCAGTCGAACCGGACCGGGGCCTTGACGGCGACCTGGAGCGCGAGGGCGAGCACCGAGCCCGTCACCACCGCCAGCGCCAGCCCGAGCACCACCGGGACGGCCACCTGGTAGAGCACCGAGGCGCTCAGCGTCCGACGCCGCGTGCCGAACGCGACCAGCACCGCCAGCAGCCGACGCCGCTCCCGGAGCTGCTCGACGACGTTGACCAGCATGCTCGCGCCGACCATCGCCAGCAGCGCGACCGTGCCGACCAGCAGCACCTGCCGGATGCCGCCGAGCGCCGCCGCGATGCCGCGCTGCTCGATCGGCGACGCGTAGGCCACGGGGTCGACCTGCGCCGCCGCCGTCCGCAAGTGGTCCAGGGCGTCCGGTTCGGCGGGATCGAGGGCGACGTAGGTCGTGACCGACGCCGGCGCGAAGGACGCACCGGCCAGCGCACCCGGCGTCGCCAGGATCTGCGCCGGCCCACCGCCGTTCATCGCGGAGACACCGCCCTCCGGCGGCGCCACCGTCTCGGCCGACGCCGGGAGCGTCCACGTCGCGAGGGCGTCCGTGCTGCCGGCGGTACCGACCTCCGCGTCCGGGTCGCCCAGCAGGTAGGAGGTGTTCGCCGCGGGCGCTGTCGCGCCGTCGGGCAGGACGACGAAGACGTCGCCGTCCGCGCAGGTGCCGATCTGGGCCTCCTGGGCCAGGACGTCGCAGGTGCCCGTGCCGATCAGGATGTCGTCGTCCGCTGCGCCGCTCCCCGCCGGTGCCGCCCACACCGAGGCCAGGGTGCCGACCGCGGTCACACCCCGTGCGGCGGCGAGCTCGCGCACCCAGACCTCGCTGGTGTCGGCGCCGGGATCGATGTCCAGGACGGTCGCCTGGAAGGTCCGGGTGTCGGCCTGCGCCTCGGCGGTCAGCGCGCCGATCGCCCCGAGGAGCCCCTGCAGGGCGATCAGCCCCGCGACCGTGACCGCGATCCCCGAGACGGCGCGCACCGCGGTCCCGCTGTCGAGCTGCAGGCGGCGCACCGCGAGGTCCCACGCGACCGTGCCCCCGCGGAGCCGGTGCACCGTGGCCTCCACGAGCCACGGCAGGATCAGGGCGACCCCGGCCAGGAGCAGCACGAGCCCGGCGACGATCATGATCTGGGTCTCCAGCCCGTCGTCCAGGCCGGTGAACAGCGGGTGCAGCAGCGCGAGGCCGGCCACCGGGAAGACCAGCCGCCACCAGAACCGGCGCCGCCGCCGGCCGCTGAGCCGCACCACGCCGAGGGGCTCGACGAGCACCTGGCGCAGGGCAGAGAGCGTGACCAGCACCGTCGTCACGGGGACCAGCAGCACGACCAGGGCCGCCAGCGCGGGCACGGGCCGGAGGTCGGCAGGGAAGAAGCTCAGCCCGGCCGGCACGACGTACCCGGCCACCTGGCCGATCACGAGGAACAGCAGGGTGCCGACCAGCAGCCCGAGCACGGCACCCGTGAGGGTCTCGCCGGCGGCGATCCGCCGGGTCGCGCCGACGTCGGCCCCCACCAGACGCACCGCGGCGAGCCGACGGTCGCGGCTCTCGCTGCCGAACCGCACCGCGGTGCTCACGAAGATCCCGACGGGGAGCAGCAGCACCACCATCCCGACCAGGGCGAGCAGCATCATGACGGGGTCGACCCCGTCGTCGGGCATCTCAACCCCGCCGAACGACTCGATCCGGTCGGCCGTCTCCGCGGTGAGCCGGTCGGTGCCCAGGTAGAAGGTGAGCTCCCCGGGTCCGGCCAGCCCCTCGGCGCCGATGGTCCCGACCACGCGGTCGCCCCAGCGGCCGCGCAGCGCGGCGCCGTCGTCGGAGGCGAGCAGGCGCTCCAGGGCGGGGGAGAGGACGACGTCGCCGGGGGCGAGCTGTCGGGTCACGCCGGGCGGCAGCGGGGCGTCGTCGGCCTCGGGCTGGAGCAGCCGGCCGTTGATCCCCTCGTCGTGGAACACGGACCGGACCTCGGCGGTCAGCAGCGTGGGCGTGCCCGGCGTCAGCTCCTGCGCCGACTCCACCGACCGGGCGGCCGCGCGCTCGCCGCGCGCGTCCAGCGCGGCCGGGATGCTCGCCGCGACCAGCAGCATCGTCACGCCCAGCCCCACGCCGACGGCGATCAGGGCGAGCCGCGCCCAGCCGGACCGGCCCCCGCCCACGCTCAGGCGCACGCCGAGGGAGAGGTCGGTGAGCCACCGCCTCATCGCACGAACTCCTGCTGCCGAACGCGGCCGTCGCGCACCACGGCCTCGCGGTCGGAGTACGCCGCGACGCGGGGTTCGTGCGTCACGAGGACGACGGCGGCGCCGGTGTCGCGAGCGGCCGCGACGAAGAGCTGCATCACGCGGTCGCCGTTGACGGTGTCCAGCGCTCCGGTCGGCTCGTCGGCGAACACCACCTTGGGCCGGGTCACGAGCGCCCGGGCCACGGCCACGCGCTGGCCCTGCCCGCCGGACGCCTGACCCGGGCGCTTGCCGGCGACGTCGGACACCTCCAGCCGCTCCAGCCAGGCCTCGGCGCTGCGCAGGGCCGCGCGGCGGCTCGCCCCGCCGAGCCGCAGGGGCAGCGCGACGTTCTCGAGGCAGGTGAGCTCCGGGACGAGCTGCCCGAACTGGAAGACGAACCCGAACTCGGTGCGGCGCAGCGCGCTGCGCTCGTCGTCGTGCATGGCGGTCAGGTCGCGTCCGGCGTAGGTCACGCGGCCCGCGTCGGGCATGAGGATGCCCGCCATGCAGTGCAGCAGGGTGGACTTGCCGGAGCCGGACGGGCCCATCAGGGCCAGCACCTCTCCGGCGTGCACCTCGGCGGTCGCGTGCTCCAGCGCCATGGTGGAGCCGAAGCTGAGCCGCAGGTTCTCGGCGATGAGCAGGGGTTCGTCGGCCATCGTGTCTCCTGGTTCGGGGGTGCGGGTCTCGACAGGCTCGACCTGCGGTAACGGGTGGGGCGGGCTAGCCGCGCACCTGCGCGGCGAGCTGCTGGACGCGCGCCGCCGTGACCTCCAGCCAGCGCAGGTCGGCCTCCAGGTGGAACAGGGCGTGGTCGCAGATGAGCTGGTCGGCCAGGTCCCCGGCGTCCCGCCGGCGCGTGAGGTCGCGCATGAGGCGGAGGTGCTCGGCGCGCTGGGTGTCGAGCAGCTCGTCGGCGTCGTGCCCGGTGAGCAGGGCGAGCACCACCTTGGTGTAGAGGGTGCTCTGCAGGTAGGGCTCGGGCTTCTCGGGCTGGGCGAGCCACGCGGCGACGTCGGAGACGCCGGCCTGCGTGATCGCGTACTTCTTGCGCTCGGGGCCGGCGCCCGGCTCGGCCTCGACCTCGACCAGGCCGTTCTTCAGCAGCCGGGCGAGCGTCGAGTAGACCTGCCCGTAGTGCAGCGGCCGGTCCTGCCCGAAGCGTTCGTCGTAGGAGCGCTTGAGGTCGTACCCGTGCCGCGGCCCGCCCTCGAGCAGCCCCAGCAGTGCGTGTCCAACGGTCATGCGAACGCACTATACACACGGTGTATACCTGGGGTGAAGACCCCGGTTCGCGGCCCTCCGGGTACCGGGAGGGTAGAGTTGCGGGCTGTCCGGAAGCGGTAGGCGCGGGAGATGGGGATGGCGTTGGTGCAGCACGAACTGAATGGTGGAGCCCGGTGACCGTCCTGACCTCCGACGCCCGTCCGGTCGAGGCCGAGGCGGCGCGTCGCCGCAGCATCGCGGTGATCTCCCACCCCGACGCCGGCAAGTCGACCCTGACCGAGGCCCTCGCCCTGCACGCCCACGCGATCGACGAGGCCGGGGCGGTGCACGGCAAGGGGAACCGCGCCGGCGTCGTCTCCGACTGGCTCGAGATGGAGCAGAAGCGTGGGATCTCCATCACGTCCGCGGCCCTGCAGTTCGCCTACGGCGACGTGGTGATCAACCTGCTCGACACCCCCGGGCACGCCGACTTCTCCGAGGACACCTACCGCGTGCTGACGGCGGTCGACGCCGCCGTCATGCTGCTCGACTCCGCGAAGGGCCTGGAGCCGCAGACCCTCAAGCTGTTCGAGGTGTGCCGCCGCCGCGGGGTGCCGGTCATCACGTTCGTCAACAAGTGGGACCGCCCCGGCCGCGAGGCGCTGGAGCTGTGCGACGAGCTGCAGGAGCGCATCGACCTGCGCCCGACGCCGCTCAGCTGGCCCATCGGCGAGGCCGGCCGGTTCCTCGGGCTGCTCGACCGCGCCAGCGGCGAGGTGCGCACCTACCGCCGCGCGCCGGGCGGCGCGTCGATCGCCGAGGAGCACCTCCTGACGCCGCAGGCCGCGGCCGACACCCTGGGCGACGACCACACCGAGGCCGTGGAGAGCGTGCAGCTCCTCGACGAGCTCGACCGCGAGTCCTTCCTCGCCGGCACGACGACGCCGCTGCTGTTCGGCGCGGCGCTGGCCAACATCGGCGTCAAGCAGCTCCTGGACGCCGTCGTGGAGCTCGCCCCCGCGCCGGGCTCGCGGCCCGACGTCGACGGCACCGCCCGCGACGTGGACCAGGCGTTCAGCGGTTTCGTGTTCAAGATGCAGGCGGGCATGGACCCCCACCACCGCGACCACGTGGCCTTCATCCGCGTGTGCTCCGGCCGCTTCGAGCGCGGCATGGTCGTGACGCACGAGCGCACCGGCCGGCCGTTCGCCACGAAGTACGCGCTGTCGGTCTTCGGCCGGGAACGCCAGACGGTCGAGGACGCCTACCCCGGCGACGTCGTGGGCCTGGTCAACGCCAGCACCCTCGCCGTCGGCGACACGGTGTACGACGCCGCCGGCCCGAAGGTGCGGTTCCCGCCCATGCCGGTGTTCGCGCCCGAGCACTTCGCGGCCGCCCGGTCGGTCGACCCGGGCCGCTCCAAGCAGTTCCGCAAGGGCATCTCGCAGCTCGAGCAGGAGGGCGTGGTCCAGGTCCTGGTGTCCGAGGCGCGCGGCGACGGCAACCCGATCCTCGCCGCCGTGGGGCCGCTGCAGTTCGAGGTCGCGACGTTCCGCATGGAGCACGAGTTCTCGGCGCCCATCCGGACCGAGCAGCTCGGCCTGTCGCTGGCCCGCGAGGCCGCGCCGGAGCACATCGACACGATCGCCGCCTACCCGGGCGTCGAGATGGTGCGCCGCGGCGACGGCACCCCGCTCGTGCTGCTGCGCGACGTCTGGCACGCCCGGGCGTTCGAGCGGGCCCACCCGGACGTGCCGCTGATACCGCTCGCCGCCAGCGGCGTCTAGCTGCGCCCGCGGGCCGCGCCCCGGGTTCTCACCCGGCGGCGCGGTCCCGCCCGCGCGCGAACCCCGGGGCGCGGTGCGACGATCGGGGTGTTCGGCGGTACATCGACCAGAGGTGCGGCCATGGACGCACACGGCAAGAGGCCGCTGGCCACGCTCGTCGGGCTTCCCGCGGTGGTCGGCGTCGCCGCAGCGCTCTTCGCCACGCTCTTCACGTCGCTGGTCCACGGGGGCGAGCGGCTGTTCTGGACGTGGCTCCCCGGCGCCCTGGGGCTCAACGGCGTGCCGTGGTGGTGGGTCGTGCTGCTCCTGCTGCTCGGCGGCGTGGGCGTGCACCTCGCGTCGCGGCTGCCGGGGCACGGCGGCCATCACCCGCTGGACGGGTTCGCCTTCGACATCACGGCGCGCGAGCTGCCCTCGACGCTGCTGGCCGCGGCGTCGTCCCTGGTCTTCGGCGCGGTGCTCGGCCCGGAGGCGCCGCTGCTCGCGATCGGCACCAGCATCGGCTTCGCGGTGCACCGCCGGCTCGGCACCGACGCGTCCAAGGTGCTGATCATGGCATCCGCCGCGGCCGCGCTCGGCGTCGTCCTCGGCAATCCCGTCGTCACCATGCTGCTCGTGCTGGAGGCGATGTTCCTCTCCGCGCGGCCGCGTCCCGAGCAGCCCGTGCTCCAGGTGGTCCCGATCCTCGCGGCGCTCGGCGCGGGCTACGTGGTGCGCATCGGCATCGCCGACTGGCCGGGCATCCACGTGCCCGAGCTGTCCATGGGCGACCTCGGC
This sequence comes from Promicromonospora sp. NPDC057488, assembly GCF_042802395.1. Lineage (NCBI taxonomy): Bacteria > Bacillati > Actinomycetota > Actinomycetes > Micrococcales > Promicromonosporaceae > Promicromonospora > Promicromonospora sp. NPDC057488. Next base: position 12,764 of record NZ_JBHVEG010000070.1, on the reverse strand, counting down.
TCCTACCCGGCCCTCCTCGTGGTCGACCTGCTCGCCGGGGCCCTGGTGGCCGTGGTGGCCGCCGGCCTGATCGTCGCGGCCATGCGCCTCGGCGGCGTCACGCGGCGGCTGGCGTCGCGCGGCCCGTTCCTGGCGCTCCTGGCCGGCGGCCTGACCGTCGGCCTGCTGGCGGTGCTGGTCCGGGCGACGACGGGCGCCGACGTGGACACCGTGCTGTTCTCCGGGCAGCAGTCCCTGTCCACGGTGACGACGACGACGGCCGCGGGCACGCTGGTCGTCGTCGCGGTCGTGAAGTCCGCGGCCTACTCCGTGAGCCTCGGCACGGGGTTCCACGGGGGGACGATCTTCCCGTCGGTGTTCATCGGCGCGGCCGCCGGCGCGGCGACCGCCCTCCTGATCCCCGGGACGACGCTCGCGCCCCTGGTGGCCTGCGGCATCGCCGCCGGGGTGGCGGCCGCCGCGGGGATGCCGGTCACGGCCCTCGTCCTGGCCCTGCTGCTGTGCGTGAGCGCGGGGGCCGCCGTCACCGTCCCGGCGATCCTCGGGGCGCTCGTCGGCACGCTGCTCAAGGGCCTGTTCAACGCCCGGCGACCCGCCACGGTCGAGTCATGAACGTCTACGCGCCCCTCGTGCCCGTCTTCGTGGTGGCGCTGCTCGCGCCACTGCTCACGGCGCTGATGCCGGTGCGGTCGCGGCTGCCGCAGGTGGTGCTGCTCCTGCTGGGCGGCGTGCTCATCGGCCCGGCGGTGCTCAAGCTCGCCGCGCCCGACGACGTCACGCTGCTCTCCGACCTGGGGATGGGCTTCCTCTTCCTCCTGGCGGGCTACGAGCTGGAGCCGAGCCTCTTCCGCGAGCGGGTCGGGCGCCTCGCCGGCGCGACATGGTGCACGTCGCTGCTGCTCGCGGCGGTCGTCGTCCTCGTGCTGATCCGGCCGGACGAGGAGGAGGTGCTGGCCGCGGGGGCGATCGCGCTGACGACCACCACCCTCGGCGTCCTGCTCCCGATCCTGCGGGACGGCGGCCGGCTCGACTCCCGGTTCGGGCGGGCCGTGATGGTGGTCGGCGCGTACGGCGAGCTCGGCCCCATCGTCGCGATGGCGCTGCTGCTCGGGACCCGCGGCTCGGGCGTCGCCGCCCTGCTCCTGGTGCTGTTCGCGGTCCTGGCGGTGGCGGTGGCGCTCGTGCCGAGCTTCCGCGCGCCGATGGCCGGGCGCCTCGTCCTGGGAGCGGAGCACGGCACCGGGCAGAGCACGCTGCGGCTGACGGTGCTGCTGCTGGTGGGGCTGCTCTCCGTCGCGTCGGCCTTCGGCTTCGACGCGGTGCTCGGCGCGTTCGTCGGCGGCATGGTGCTGCGCCGGTGGGCGCCCGGCGACATCAGCAGCCTGGAGAAAAAGCTCGACGCCGTGGCGTTCGGTGTGTTCGTCCCGGTCTTCTTCGTGAGCTCGGGCATGGCGCTGGACGTGGCGTCCATCGCCGCCGCGCCCGGCCTGCCCCTGGTGCTGTTCGCCCTGATGGTGGTGGTCCGCGGCGGTCCGGTGCTGCTCTGGCTCCGCGGGGAGCTGCCGGCCACGGAACGGGTGCAGGCCGCGCTCTACTCCGCGACCGCCCTCCCGCTGCTGGTCGCGCTGACCGGGATCGCGGTGCAGCGCGACCTCATGTCGACGGCGACGGGCGCGGCGCTCGTCGGCGCCGGGGTGCTCTCCGTGATGGTGCTGCCGCTGGTGGCCGGCCGGCTCACGTCGCGCTCGAGCGGTGCTACGGGTGGCTCGCCGTCACCTCGATGACCTCGTCGAGGCGGTCCAGGGCCGCCTGCAGGTCGTCGATCTTGGCGCGGATCCGGTCGCGCTCGGTGTGCAGCATGGCCCGCTGCTCGGCGTCGGTGTGCCCGGACTCGATGCACGGCAGCAGCTCCGCGATGTTCCGGCTGGTGAGCCCGGCGGCGTACATCTGCTGGAAGAACCGCACGCGGGCCCCCGCCTCACGCGGGTAGAGCCGCTGACCGGACGGGCTGCGCTCCGCGGTGAGCAGCCCCTGCTGCTCGTAGTAGCGCACCGCGCGCACCGAGACCCCGGCGTCGCGCGCCACCTCGCCGATGCGGACCAGCCGCTCGACGTCCGTCGTCGTGGCGCTCACGGCGCCCCCTCTCGCTGCTCGGGTTCGATCAAGACTTGACCCTGACGTCAACGTCAGGTTTTAGCGTACCGGACATGGAGATCAAGAACTCAGTCGCCCTCGTCACCGGAGCCAACCGCGGGCTCGGCCGCGCCTTCGCCCAGCGGCTCCTCGACCGGGGCGCCCGCAAGGTCTACGCCACCGCCCGCCGTCCCGAGACCGTGGACCTGCCCGGCGTCGAGGTGCTCGCCCTCGACGTCACCGACCCGGGGTCCGTGCGGGCCGCGGCGCGGGCGGCGTCCGACGTCTCGCTGCTCGTCAACAACGCCGGCATCTCGACCGGGACCGACCTGGTGACCGGCTCGCTCGACGTGGTGCGGCGCGAGCTGGAGACCAACGTCCTCGGCGGCCTCACGATGATCCGCGAGCTGGCGCCGGCCCTCGCCGCGCACGGCGGGGGAGCGGTCGTGAACGTCCTGTCCGCCATGTCGTGGTTCGGGATCAAGGGCGGCAATGCCTACCACCTGTCCAAGGCCGCCGCGTGGGCCATGACCAACGGCGTGCGCCTGGAGCTGGCCGACCAGGGCACGCTCGTCACCGCCGTCCACCTCGGCCTGGCCGACACCGACATGTCCGCGGGCTGGCAGGTGGACAAGATCTCGCCGTCCGACCTGGCCGACGCCGCGCTCGACGGCGTCGAGGCGGGATCCGCCGAGGTGCTGGCCGACCAGTGGAGCCGGGACATCAAGGCCCGGCTCCCGCTGACGCCGGAGGAGTTCGACGCCGCGATGGCCCGCGCGCTGGCGGGTCTTACGGCGGTGTGACGGGCTTGCGCGCCGCGAGCCGCTCGATGATGCCCCGGTTGAACCGGTCGTGCCGCTCGACGGTCAGCCCGGCCGCCTCCACGCGCAGCAGCGGGCGACGGCGGAAGTGCTCGCTCTGGAACCGCACGCTGTACACCTCGGCGACGGCCTGGAGCATCCGGAGCGGCGCCGACGTGCTGACCACGTGGTCGGCGAGCAGCAGCAGGCCGCCGGGCCGCAGCACCCGGACCATCTCGCCGACGGCGCCGCCGTCGTCGGGCACGGCGCACAGCCCGAAGGTGCAGACCACGGTGTCGAACGAGGCGTCGTCGAACTCGAGCCGCTGGGCGTCGCCGACGCGCAGGTCCACGGCGCGGCCCAGCTCGGCGGCGTGCCGGCGGGCGAGGTCGAGCATGGCCGGGCTCAGGTCCATGGCGGTCAGGGTTGCGTGCGCGGGGTACCGGTCCAGGTTGAGGCCGGTGCCGACGGCGACCTCCAGCACCTGGCCGACCGCCTGCCGGCACACCCAGTCGCGGGTGTCGCCGAACATCCGCTCGGCGCGGTCCATCTTGCGGTCGTAGCCCACGGCCTGCCGGTCCCAGTACCGGCGGATCCGGTCCTGGCTGGGTGGTCTCACCATGGTGCCTCGCTCACCGGTCGTGGAAGACGGATCGGGCGGTGTCGCGGAGAGGCGGCGTCGTCCGCTCCCCGCAACACCGCCCGATCGTCCGGCTGTGGTCAGCCGACCCGCAGGAAGGTGGGGTTGGACTGCCAGATGCTGGTGTACCGCACGCTCTTGCCGGGGACCGGCGCCTCGATCTGCATGCCGTTGCCCGCGTAGATCGCGATGTGGCCGGGGGTCCAGATCAGGTCGCCCGCCCGGGCCTCCGCCCACGACACCGGCGTGCCGGCGTACAGCTGCTGGGACGAGGTGCGCGGCAGGTCGATGCCCACCTGCCGGAAGACGTAGGACGTGAACCCGGAGCAGTCGAACCCGCTCGGGGTGGTGCCGCCCCAGACGTACGGGACGCCGAGGTAGCGCATCGCGATGGAGACGACCGACGCGCCGCGCTGGATGGAGGCCTGCTCGGCCTGCTCCGCCTCGATCTGCGCCTGGTACTCGGCGTTCTCCTTGGCGGAGACCACGGTGACCGCCGACTTCTCGACCTTCAGCTCGGCGTCGGCGGCGACGGAGATCATGGTCGACGCCGAGACCGACTCGCGGGCCTGGGAGGTCAGGGCGTTGAGGTCCGCGGTGTTCAGCGCGGCCTGGACGGGCTGGCCCGTCAGCTCCGTGCCGACCGACATCGTGGCCGGCGCCGCCTGGGCGGGCGGGGCGATGAGCGACAGCAGCACGCCGCCACCGGCGGCCGCGACGACCGCGCCACGGCCGGCGAAAGTGGTGACCTGGTCACCGGCGGCGCGCGCGACGCCCGCCAGCGGACGGTGGGCGGCTCGGTGCCGACCGCGTACGCGTGCTGCCGGTTCGAGGTTGGGCTCCATGAAGGCTGGGACCTTTCTGGTCGGAAGGGCGACCGTCAAGGCTCGCCGACCCCGGCCGGGTACCGGCGAGGTGCGAACGGAGATGACGTGTCAGGCCCATGGTGGCCCCAAGAGTAACGGAACGGACAACCCTCTGGTCCATCATCAGAGGGGGTGAATTCCCACCTGGTGCTCGCGAGGCCCGTGCCGAGCCCCCGGACGGCGTGCGACGTGCCGGGCGAGCAGTGCCAGGAGCGCCACTTCCAGCACGATCACGACGCCGCCGGTCACGGCGTTGGCGGGCGGGCCCGGCAGCATGAACGCGGTGTGCCCCACGAGGATGCCGCCGGCCAGCCAGATCCGGTGCCGGTCGCCCCAGCCGGGCGCGGCGCTCCAGCGGAGCGTGGCCCACGCGAGGCCCAGGCCGACGAGAGCCGCGGCGACCAGCGGGATCGCCGGCGGGACCCCGTCGGCGACCAGGGTCCGGGGTCCGAGGCCGGGCGGGATCAGCAGCGCCAGGAACACCACGGTCCCGGACCCTGCCGCGGCGGCGACCACCGGCGGTCTCGGTGCGGCTGCCGCCGGGCGCGGGCCCGGGACGGCGAACCCGGGCGCCACGCGCAGCGCCAGCAGGCCCAGCACCGCGATGGCCACGACGAACGCCGCGGTCCAGCCCCACGGCGCCAGGTAACCGGGGTCCTCGGTGCCGCTGATGACCACGCGCAGGCCCACCACCCCCAGCACCGCCAGCAGCCCGACGCCGACGAGGCCGCCCGTCCGCAGGTACGGACGCCCGCGCCGGCCGGGGAAGACCAGGTCGGTGAGCAGCACGGGGACCAGCACGCTGAACACCACGTGCACCCCGACCTGAGAGGCCCAGTAGCTCCAGTTGGCCCCCAGTGCGCGCCAGCCCCAGTCGGCGGCACCGTAGATGTTCGGGCTGGTCAGTGCCTGGAGGCCGAGCCCGTCCTCGGCGAGCTGGTAGGCCAGGCCCAGCAGCACGAGGCCGGGCCAGCCGCCGCCGGCCCGCACCGCGAGCTCGCGGACCAGCAGCACGCCCGCCCCGTACATCACGAGCAGCAGCGGCAGCAGCAGCCACGCGAACGGCACGGCCACGGCCGTGAACGTCAGCTCGGCGCACACCGTGGTCAGCAGCGCGAGCGTCCACGCCGCCCGCAGCCGCCCCTTCGGGTCGCGCGCCACGTCAGCGGTGCGCGAGCGCGGCGTAGTCCGGGAGGGCGACAGTGCTGGCCACCCGTTCCATGCCCCGGCCCACGAGGGTGCGCGGCAGGTACGGCAGCAGCCGGATCGACAGGTTGCGCATCCGGACCTGGGCCCGGGAGTCCGGCATCAGGCCGTTGTCGCCGGACCTGCGGGCGAACTCCTGGGCGCTGTCGACGAACTCGCGCATCCGGAGCTCGTAGGTGGCGTAGGCCTGCCGGTGGTCGCCCTCGGCGGCGGCGAGCTCGCCGGCCAGCACGTACGCGCCGACCAGCGCGAGGCTCGTCCCGATGCCGGACATGGGTGACGCGCAGTAGCCGGCGTCGCCGAGCAGCACCGTGCGGCCGCGCGACCAGCCGTCCACCTCGACCTGCACCACCCGGTCGAAGTAGAAGTCGGACGCCTCGCCGATGGCGGACAGCAGCCGCGGGATCTCCCAGCCGTCGCCCGCGAAGGCGCGCTCCACGATCCGCTTCTGCGCGTCGACGTCGCGCCGGTCGTACCGCAGCGGCTCCGAGCGGAGGAAGAACCCGGCCAGCGCGGTGCCCGGTTCGCTCCGCGGGTAGACGGCGGCCGTCCTGCCGGGACGCCCGCCGCCGGCCGGCATCGTGTACATGAGCTGCCAGCCGTCGTGCGGCAGCGTCGTCGTGGTGCTGAAGAGCGACACGTAGCTGCCGAGGTCGCGGAGGTAGTTCTCGTCGGGGCCGAACAGCAGGCGGCGGACCGGGGAGCGCACCCCGTCGGCGCCGACGAGCAGGTCGAACCGCCGGGCCGTGCCGCCCTCGAACCGGACCTGGATACCGACGTCGTTCTGCTCGGCGGCCACGACCGAGTCCCCGAAGAGGTACTCGACGTCGTCGCGGGTCGCCTCGTACAGGATGCGGGCGAGGTCGGTACGCAGCACGGGCAGCTCGGCCACGGGGCCACCCGAGTTGCCGAACACGTCCGTTCCCATGGACGCAACGCGCTTGTTGTCCTGGTCCACGAACGCCATGCCGCGCGCGCCGGTGTGCGCCGCCCGGACGGCGGGCACGATCCCGGTCCGCTCGGCCACCTCGCGCGCGGTGCCGCGGATGTCGACCGCGTGCCCACCGCTGCGGGGAGCGGGCGCCCGCTCGACCACGGTGACGTCGAAGCCGTACCGGTGGAGCCAGTAGGCCAGCGTCGGTCCGCCGATCCCGGCGCCGGAGATGAGGACGCTCCGGTTCTTCATGGGTTCTCCCTGGGTGCTGACGCCGCACGATGCGTACGGCGTATCGGATTCTCGTACTTCACCCACGCTAACGACGTGTCCGCCTGATTTTCAGGGGAAACGGGCAGAAAGTGTGCTCGGCGGAGCCGGAAGTGAACTAGTACACTCGGGGCCGGAACGACACGTCGCCGAGCCGGAGGGGTCCATGTCCACGTCGTCGCAGCAGGGGGAGCCGCCGTACCGGCAGATCGCGGGGGAGCTGCGCGCCAGGATCCTCGCGGGCGACCTGCGCCCGGGGGACCGGGTGCCGTCCGTGCGTCAGATCGCGCAGCGCTGGGGCGTCGCGGCCGCCACGGCCACCCGCGTCACCGCCGTCCTGCGGGACGAGGGCCTGGTCGAGGCGAGGGTCGGTTCCGGCACGGTGGTCAGCGCGCAGACGGGGCGGGGGGCCCGACCGGCAGGCAGAGCGCCGTCCGATCAGGGGCTGAGCCGGGACCAGGGGCTGAGCCGGGACCAGCTGCTCCGAGCGGCGATCGAGATCGCCGACGCCGAGGGGCTGGAGGCGGTGTCGATGCGCCGGCTCGCCGCCCAGCTCGGCGTCGGCCCCATGTCGCTGTACCGGCACGTGGCGAACAAGGACGAGCTGCTGGTCGCGATGGCCGACCGGGCGTTCGGCGAGATCGACCTGCCCCGGACGGGGCCCGAGGGCTGGCGGGCAAGGCTGGAGCTGACGGCCCGCCGGCAGTGGCAGCTCTGCCGCACGCACCTCTGGCTGTCCCGGACCGTCTCGTTCACCCGCCCGCTCCTGGTGCCGAACATGATGGCGCAGACCGAGTGGACGCTCCGCGCGCTCGACGGGCTCGGGCTGGACCCGACCGTCCGCATGCGGGAGGCGCTCGCGCTCCACGGGCTGGTCGTGACCGCCGCGCTGTCCCTGGCGGACGAGGTCGAGGCGGAGCAGGACAGCGGCGTCACGCTCGACCGCTGGTACGTGGAGCGGGCCGCGAGGGCGGGCGAGCTGCTCCGCTCCGGGCGGTTCCCGCTGCTCGCCTCGGTTCCCGAGGGTGCGCCGCGGGACCTCGACGCGCAGTTCGAGTACGGCCTGGCGCGGCACCTGGACGGGTTCGCCGTGCTGGTGGGGGACCGCTAGCCGACGACCTCACAGCGCCCGCAGGCGCCCCTGCAGGTACTGCCGCTCCGCCAGGTTGCGTGTGGCCCGGGCGGCCCGCCGGTACGCGTCGGCGGCCTCGGACTTCCGGCCCGCGCGCGCCAGCAGGTGCGCGCGGACGGCGTGGAGCCGGGGCAGCCCGGGGTGCACCCGTTCCAGGCCGGCCAGGGAGTCCAGGGCCGCGCCGTCGCCGTGCACCTGGGCCTCCGCCACGATCCGGTTCAGCGTGATCGTCGGGTTCTGCCGGCCGGTCACGACCTCCAGGACGCCGTACAGCGCGAGGATCTCGGACCAGTCGGTCGACGCCGTGTCCGGGGCCTCCGCGTGCAGCGCCGCGACGCAGGCCTGCAGCAGGTACGGGCCCGGGGCGGCGCCCGGCACGGTCGCCTCGACCAGGCGGATCCCCTCGCGCACGAGGGCCTGGTCCCAGCGGGTCCGGTCCTGCTCGTCCAGCGGGACCAGGGCGCCGTCGGCCGCCTGGCGGGCCGGACCGCGCGACTCGGTGAGCAGCATCAGCGCGAGCAGCCCGGCCACCTCCGGGTCGCTGGGCAGGGCCTGGTGCAGCAGCCGCGCCAGGTGGATCGCCTCGGCCGCCAGGTCCGTGTCGCGGGCGGGCGTGCCCGACGTCGTGTGGTGGGCCTCGGTCAGCATCGCGTAGAGCACGTCGAGCACGGGGCCGAGGCGTTCGGCGGCGTCCCGTGGCCGGGGCAGGTCCCCGCCGAGCTCGGCCAGGCGGCGCTTGGCGCGCGTGATGCGCTGCGCCACGGTCGCCTCGGGGAGCTGTTGGACGTTCGCGATCTGCGCCGTGCTCAGGCCGGCCACGGCGCGCAGCGTGAGGGCGACCTGCGCGGTCCGGGGCAGCGCGGGGTGACAGCAGAGCTGCAGCAGGAGCAGGCTGTCGTCCGCGGGGGACCCCGCCGTCTCCGGCCCGGCCGGCGATCCGCCCAGCGGTTCGGCCAGGAGCGCCTCGCGGGCCTCCCGGTCGCGACGCCGGCTGTCGGCGCGGACCCGGTCCACGTACCGGCGCCGGGCCGTGGTGACGAGCCAGGCCAGCGGGTCGGCCGGCGGTTCGGCCGGCCACTGCCGGTACGCCGCGAGCAGGGCGTCCTGGACGGCGTCCTCGCACACGTCGAACTGGCCCGTGCCGTAGGTGCGCACGAGCCGGGCCAGGACCTGCGGCGCGAGGTCGCGCAGCAGGTCCTCGCCGACGCCGGGGCCAGCGCTCACGAGTCCCCGAAGTCGCTGAACATCACGGGCCGCACCTCGACGGCGAGCCCGTCGATGGCCGTGTCCGGGATCATGCGGGCGAGCTCCAGCGCCCGGGCCTCGTCCTCGACGTCCACCAGGTAGAAGCCGCCCAGGAACTCCTTGGCCTCGGCGAACGGCCCGTCGCTGGTCTGCGTGGTCCCGGCCACGGACCGCACCACCTTGCTCTGGCTCGGGTCGGCCAGCGCCTGCGTGCCCACGAACTCCCCGCGCTCCTTGACGTGCGCCATGAACGCCTCGTGGCCGTCCTGGACCTGCTTGCCCTGCTCGGGCGTGAGCTGCTCGAGGACGGTGGGGTTGATCTGCATCAGGATCAGGTACTTCATGGTTCCTCCTGGGTTCGCGGCGGCGCTCTGCCGTCGTCGTACCCCTTGGTCGGCACGGCCGCGCCGGATACGACAACCGGCCACGAGAAATCTTCGCCGGATTCTGCCGGCGAGGCGGGCTCAGGGTCGCTACCAGGGGTTATCCCGATGTCAGGGCCGCGTGACTTTCCTACGGTCGGACGCATGACGCCCACCGGAGCACGCCTCGCCTCCGTCCTGCTCGCCCCCGTCGTCGCCCTCGCGGTGCTGCTGTCCCTCGCCGCCGCGCCCGCCCAGGCGGTGGTCGGCGGGGACGACGCCTCGACCCGGCAGTACCCGTGGATGGTGTTCCTCAGCCGGGTCGGCGACACGACCACGCCGTCGGGCCAGTTCTGCGGGGGCACCCTGGTGGCCCCGACCAAGGTGGTGACCGCCGCGCACTGCATCGACGACCTCGCGCCGGAGGAGTTCCAGGTCGTCGGCGGCCGCACCGACCTGCACCGCCGGAACGGCACCGTGCGCGACGTCGTCTCCGTGTGGAACGCACCCCGGGTGCCGCCGCCCGCCGCCGGACCGGGGGAGCCCCCGTACGTCGGAGGCGGGGACCTGTCGGTGCTGACCCTGGACGAGCCCATGCCCTACCGCACCCTCCGCATGCTCGACGGCGACGACGCCTGGCGCTACGCCCCCGGACGGCAGGCGACCATCCTCGGCTGGGGTATCTACGAGGAGGAGGGGCTGCCGGGACCGTCCCCCGTGCTGCAGCAGGGCCGCGTACCCATGCTCGACCACACCACCTGCAACGACGCCTTCCGGGCGCACCCCGCGCTGCCGCGCCAGCTCGACCCCCGGTTCTACGTCTGCGGCGGCGTGCCCGACGGCGGCCCCGCGGCGTGCGGCGGCGACAGCGGCGGACCGCTGGTCATCGACGGGCGGCTGGCCGGGGTGTTCGGGCCGATCCTCTCCCGCAACGGCACGGTCTGCGCGGACGCCTACAGCGGGTACACGAGGGTCGACGTCTACGCCGACCTCATCCGGGCCGAGCTCCGCCGCAGATGACATCTGTGGCAGGAGCCGGTCCGCGGAACCGCGATACTGGAGTGTGAACACGTCCATCGTTACCCCTGCGGAAGCAGGGGCGGATATCCCGATCGAGCTGCTCTACCGGGTTCCCTACGGCAAGGTGCTGCACGGCAAGGACTGCCAGCACCTGACCACGAACCGGTTGGCCACGCTCCAGCCGGCGACCGAGCTCGACCGGCAGAAGTTCAAGATCTGCAGGTCGTGCATCATCGCCCTCGACGGCGACCCCGGCCGCGACGACTTCGACTCGTTCGAGGCCGCGCTCGAGGCGCTGCAGGTCCCGGCGGCGAACCGCCCCGCGATGCGCGCCATCGCGGAGGGACTCGACACGTCCCGCATCTGGATCCCGTCGACGCGCACGTACGTGGCCGTCTCGCCCGGTACGGGACAGGAGGTGACCGCGTTCTTCAGCAAGGACTCCGTCGACATGCGCAAGGACGAGGGCGGTTACGAGCGCCTCGTGCTGGCGACCCCCTCGGGGCGGACGACGGCGGCCGGCAGGCAGCGGGCGGGCGCCGCCGGCAAGACGCGGGCGGCGGCCGCGCAGGAGCCGGAGCCGGCCCCGCCGACGTGCCCCACCTGCTACATGCAGCTCCCGGCGACGGGCGTCTGCGACAGCTGCGACTGACCTCGGCGCCGCCGCAGCCACCGTCGTCGTCCGCCGTCTCTTGAGCTTCGGTCCCGGGAGAACGGTCCCCTTCTAGGCCTAGGTTTCTCCTCTTTGAGGCGACTCAAAGAGGAGAAACCTAGGCCTCGAAGGGGAAGGGAATCGCGGCCCCGGGTGAATGCCCGCGCCGGGCCTTGTGTCCCGCGACGCGCCGTCGGTACCTTGCCCGCGTGTTGCGCGATGCCATGGCCGGTTCCACGGAGCTGGAGCTCCACGCCGGATTCTTCGTGATCATCGGGCTGACGCTCGCGGTTCTCGTCTGGGCCGCGATCGAGCTGTGGCGCAAGCCCGTCGTCGCGGAGCGGATGACGGACAGTCTCCTGCAGATGCGCATGACCCAGGAGAACGAGCGGGTGGCCCGGGCCGTCACCAGGGCCTTCCTGCCCGGGGTGCTGATGATGGGATCGCTCTGGGTGGCCACGGGATCGGCGTTCCTCGGGGCGGCGTACCGGTCGGTGGTCATGGAGATCGGGCTGGCGGGCGTGGTCGTGTCGCTCGTGCTGATGGGATCCGTCGCCGTCTTCAACCGACCGAGATTCCTCGCACCACCCCACATGCGAGGCGACCGAAGCCTGTTCTCGCGCGAGTGATGAGCCATGGATCTCCGTTACCCCGCGTGATGCGCATCCGTTCTGCTGGGCTTCCGCCGATGAACACTCACGTCGAGTAGGGGTCCGTGCTCACCGCGACGATATCAGCACATCACGATAGCCTGATACTGTGGCTTGGGGTGTGGAGTTCGACGAGGCGGTGTTCGAGTGGTTGACAGGGTTGGAGGAGGAGTCGTTCGTTCAGGTTCGTGCTGCGCTCAATGTGTTGCGCGACCGAGGTCCACAGCTGGGTCGGCCGCTCGTGGACACGGTCGTCGGATCGCGGCACAAGAACATGAAGGAGCTGCGGCCCGGTTCGGCGGGTCGCAGCGAGTTGCGCGTGTTGTTCGCTTTCGACCCAGAGAGATCTGCGATCCTGCTGGTCGGCGGTGACAAGGCAGGTCGCTGGCAGGATTGGTACCGGTCCGCGATCCCGATGGCCGACGACCGCTACGACGCCCATCTCAAAGCGCTCGCGAGGCGTGCTGGCGGCGACGCAGGAAGAGGAGAGGAACGATGACCCGAAGCCTTGACGACCTCGACCGGGCTCGGCCGGTCGCTCCGGAAAAGGTAGCCGCCGCCGAGGAGCGGCTGCTGGCGCGGCAGCGGGCCTGGCAGCTGCGGGAGCTACGCACCCAGCAGGATCTGACCCAGGCCGAGCTCGCGGAGCGCATGCACGTGGGCCAGAACCGGGTCTCGCAGATCGAATCGGGCGGCGCGGAGTCGACACGCCTCGACACGTTGCGTCGATACGCCCAGGCCCTGGGCGGCACGCTGAGCGTTGAGGTCACGATCGGCGACACGCGGTACATCGTCGCCTGATCCGGTCGAGCCCGTTGCGACACGAGGCCCGGTCTCCCGCAGGGTGCGGGAGC
>NZ_JBHVEG010000069.1:0-30590 GCF_042802395.1 Promicromonospora sp. NPDC057488 | reverse complement strand
GAACTGGCGGCCCTGATGGACGTGCCCGCCGACCACCTGACCTTCTACCGATCATTCCGGGCCCACCCGGACCCACCCAGGGCCACCCAGCCCCAGCAGAATCAGGCCCGCGCCTCCGCGGCCTTCTTCTCCTCGGCCTCGGCCTTCTTGCGCGCCGCCTCCTCGGCAGCGCGCTTGCGCTGGATCGCCCGCCGCCGCGCGGGGGTCATGCCGCCGGGCCGCTGTGCGCGCACGAACTTCTTGTACGCGTCGGCGACCTCGTGCACGGGACCGTCCATGACGAGCTGCCCCTGGTGCATCCACAGCACCCGGGTGCACATGGCCTCGATCGTCGAGATCGAGTGGCTCACCAGGAACACGGTGCCCGCGTTCGCCCGGACGTCCTCGATGCGCGACTTGCTGCGCTCCTTGAAGGCGGCGTCGCCCGTGGCGAGCGCCTCGTCGATCATCAGGATGTCCGGCGAGGCGGCCGACGAGATCGCGAACCGCAGGCGCGCGCCCATGCCGGACGAGTACGTCTTCATCGGCAGGTAGACGAAGTCGCCGATGCCCGCGAACTCCACCACCTCGTCGAACTTCTCGTCGACCTCCTTGGGCGTGAGCCCGAGCGCGAGGCCACCGATCATGATGTTCCGCTCGCCCGAGAGCTGCGGCATGAGGGCGGCGTTCACGCCGAGCAGCGACGGCTCGCCGGAGACGTGCACGCTGCCCTTCTTGGGCGGCATGAGGCCGGCGATCGCCCGGAGCATGGTGCTCTTGCCCGAGCCGTTGACGCCGACGATCCCGACGGACTCGCCGTGCCGCACCGTGAAGGAGACGCCGCGCACGGCGTGCACCTCGCTCACGGCGCCCACGTGCTGGCGGCCCGACTGGAGCAGCCGCTTGAAGAAGGGCTCCTTGACCTTGATCTCGCGGACCTCGGTGCCCTTCTTCTCGGCCTCCTTGCGCGCGCGGCCGCCGATGACGCGGTAGACCACGTGCAGGTCGTCCACCACGAGGCAGGGGTCGCCGAGATCGGTCTCGAGCGCCTCCTCACCCTCGTCCTCGGGCTCGATCTCGAGGTCGAAGTCCATGTGCTCGTCGGCCTCAGTCACGTCCGTACCTCTCCTCGCCGCGCCAGAACACGATGAAACCGACCACGAAGAACACCACGGCCCACACCCCGCCGAGAGCCCACATCAGGCCGCTGGGCGGGAACTGCTCCTCCTGCATCAGCACGGAGCGCACCAGGTACAGGTACACCGCGACCGGCTGGTACTCCAGGATGCCGCCGACGACCGCCTTGAACGCCTCGGGGATGTGCAGCTTCTCGAGGTGGCCGACGATCGGGAAGATGACGCCGGACGCGTACATCACGACGCGCATGACGAACGGCAGGACGTTCTCGACGTCGGGCGTCGTGGCCACGTACCGGGCCATGATGAAGGCCAGCCCGGTGTTGAAGATCCACATCAGCGCCACGGCGGCGGGCAGCAGGAGCCACCACCAGGTGATGTGGATCATCGCGTAGCCGGGCAGCAGCCCGCTGAGCAGCGTCACGATGCACATGACCACGATCGCGGGCAGCAGCGTGGTCAGCAGCGACAGCACCGTCGACATCGGCAGCACGGCGCGCGGGAAGTGCAGGGAACGCAGCAGCTGGGTCTTGCCGCTGATGGACTTGGCACCGCCGGTCACCGAGGACTCGATGAAGCGGTACATGAAGACGCCGATCACGATGAACGCGATCGAGTTGTTCACACCCCGGTTGAGGCCGAGCAGGATGCCGAAGATCAGCACGTACACGGCCGCGTTGAGGATGGGGTTGAGCACGGCCCAGAGCTGGCCCAGGTAGTTGTTCTGGTTCTTGGCGTACGCGGTCGACGTGGCCAGGACGCGGATGAAGGCCCAGCGGCCTGCCAGGTCACGGATGTACTCGCCCAGCGGCGGGCGGACGTTCAGGGGGCGCAGCCCGTACTTCTTCGCGAGAGCGAGCCGCTCGGCAGACGTCGTGCCGGGGACGAGCGGCGGCGGTGGCGTTTTAGCATCACCGCTGGCGGCAGGCTTTGCTGGCGCTGCCGCGTCGGTAGTAGGTGTGCTCACGGTTTGGGAAATACCTGTCTGGTCGGGGGCACTGCCGGGGACGATCCGGCCGTTCGATCCTAGCGGGTCACGGACCCTAGCAGTTTGGCCGGGACGGCTGTAGCAGCGGGTGGGACCACGCCCGCCGGACCTCGGCGGACGTCTCCCGTGAGAGACTCCACGCGTGCAGCACCCCCGTCCCGCTCCTCGAACGACCGACCCGGGCACCGCGTTCCCGCGTGTGGCCGGCGCCCTGGTCGAGTCGCCGCTGCAGCTGCTCTGCACGGTCGAAGCGCACGCCGCCGGATACGGCGGAACCGAGACGCACGTGCACGTGCGCGACGACGTCCCCGCGCTGGGCGACGCCCTGTCCGCGGTGCGCGAGCTCAGCCTCCCCGACGGACTGACCTTCGACCTGGCGGGCCGCCGCAGCGCCCTGACCGCGCGCGAGCCCGGCTGGCTCGTGGGCGACGCCTTCTCCGGCCTGTTCCAGGCCACCGCTCCCCTGCGCCGCCCGGAGCGCGTGGTGCTGGTCGACGACGGCCTGGCCACCCTCGAGCTGTGCCGCCTCCTGGTGCGCCGCGCTCCCCTGGTCCGGATCGGCCGGCCCGCGCGCGCCCCCCGGCGTCGGCTCGGTGCCGTCGCGGCCGGCCGCCTGCGCTCCCTCGCCGCCGACGGCCGCGTCACGATCTTCACCGCCATGCCGCTCACCCCCGACCTGTCCGCCGGCCTGCGGGCCCAGGGCTTCGACGTGCGGCACAACCAGTTCGGCTGGCTCACCGCGCAGCCCGCCGACGAGGCGATGCCCGAGCCGACGATCGTCGTCGGCTCGGCGATGGCCGCCGACAAGCTGATCGACCCGCACCGGTACGTCGACTGGATCCGGTCGCTGGCGAAGGAGAGCGCACTGCGCTACCTGCCGCACCGCCGCCAGACCCCGGAGCTGCTCGCGACCCTGGCCGAGATCGACGGCGTGACCGTCGACGCCCCCGGGGCCCCAGTCGAGATCCGGCTGCGGGGCCTGCGCGCGGGCCAGCGCGTGCTGAGCCTGCCGTCGACGTCGACGATCCTGTTGACCACTATCATTTCACCGCTCGGTGTCCCCGTCACCGCGCTCGACGTGCCCGCCGACTGGTGGACGCCGCGCGCGACACCCGAACAGCGAGCACACCTGACCAGCGTCGTCGAGCTCGCCCGGCAGGCCCGGGCAGCAGCCGACGACGCTTCGGAAACCGACTCCCCGGAGGCGAACGAATGACCATCCGCGTGCTCGCGGTCGCGGACAGCGACTCGTATCTGAAGTGGGCATGCGCGTCGCTGGACAGGCTCGGCCCGGCCGACGACAGCGGCCTGGACCGCTCGGCCGTGATCGTCAAGACGCCGATCGCGCCGACCACCAGTCAGATCGCCGCCGCTGTCGCCGGGTCCTCGGTGGTCCGGCCCGCCGTCCTGCTCCTCCGAGACCTCGCCGCGCAGGTCCGGGACACCAGCCCCGACGTCGTGCTCATCGCCGCGACCGGGCCCGTCGCCGAGGTCGTGGCGCGCGCCGTCGTCGCCGCGGCGGGCAAGCGCCGTCCCGCCCTGATCACCGGGCTGCCCGGCATGGCGCTGCCCGCCACGCCGAAGGGCACGGGCTGGCGCCGCTGGTGCGACGCGTTCGTGGTGCACAGCCGGCTCGAGGTCGACGCGTACCGCGAGGCCTTCGCCGCGCACGGGGTCACGCCCGAGGTGCCGCTGGCCCACCTGCCGTTCCTGGAGCACACGGCCGGGAGCCTGGGCGCCGAGCCGGTCAAGCGCGTCGTGTTCGCGGCGCAGGCCAAGGTGCCGGACAACCGGCCCGACCGGGTCACCCTGCTGGACCGCCTCGCGAAGCTCGCCGAGGACGACTTCGAGGTCATCGTGAAGCTGCGCGCCCGCAAGGGCGAGCGGCAGACGCACAACGAGGCCTTCCCGTACGACGAGCTGTGGGACGCCGAGCACGAGAAGCTCGGGCACCGCAGCGACGCGCTGCGGTTCGTCGACGGCCCGATGGCCGAGTGGCTGCAGGCCGGCTCCGCGCTCATGACGGTCAGCTCGACCGCCGCGATGGAGTCGCTCTCCCTGGGCCTGTCGACCGTCATCATCGACGACTTCGGCGTGACCCCCGAGCTGCTCAACGCGCCGTTCGCCGGCAGCGGCTGCGTGCTGCCCGTGGCCGACGCCGCCGAGGCGTTCCGCGCGGGCGGGCCGGAGCCCGACACCGCCTGGCTCGAGGACAACTACCTGCACGCCGGGGAGTCCGAGCTGCCGGCGACCGTCCGGGAGCTGGCGGCCCGCCGCGCGGCCGGGACCCTCACCGAGCTGGCCGAGGTCAAGCCGTGGCTGCGCCTGCGCTACCTGCGGATGTACTCGCAGATGTACCTGCCCCGGTTCGTCTACGCCGGGATCCGGCTGGTGACCCGTCCGGTGCGGCTGCTGTTCCTGGACAAGAAGGCCTGACCTCACTCCCCGAGATAGAACCGCAGCGAAGTAGAACCAGGGCGAGATAGAACCGCAGCGCACCTGCGGTTCTACCTCGCCCTGGTTCTACCTCGGCGGGGTCAGACGCCGTCGTCGACCCGCACACGCTCCGTGAGCCCGCGCAGGAACCCGGCACCCCACGCCATGTGCATCGTCACGAGCGTCGCGGGCAGGGCCAGCGCCGAGCGCAGGTCGAGCCGCGGGCGGCGGGTAGCGGCGTGCGCCGACGCCGCCAGCACGCCGAGCAGATAGGTGGCGGGCGCCACGAGGCCCACCACGGTCACGGGCAGCGAGCCCGCGACGCCGCCGGCGATCGCCACCAGCACGGACGCGGCGAGCACCACGACTGCGGTCGGCGGGGCGAGGTAGCGCAGGTTCGCGGTGCCGGGGTTGCGGCGCACCACCTCGCGGCGCCACATGCCGGTGCGCCAGAACTGCGTGGCGATGGCGCCCAGCGTGCGGCGCGGCTTGTACTCGACCACGAGCGACGGGTCGAACCACAGCAGGCTGCCGCTGTTGCGCAGCCGCAGGCACAGCTCCCAGTCCTGGGCCCGCACGTACACGGGCGAGTACCCGCCCACGCGCTCCAGCGCCTCGCGGCGGAACGTGCCCAGGTAGACGGTCTCGGCCGGGCCGGCGACGCCGCCCGTGTGGAACGACGCGGCGCCCAGTCCCGCCGGGTGGCTCATGGCGCGCGCCACGGCCTTCTGGACGGGGGTGTCGCCGACGGGAAGCATCTGCCCGCCGACGCCGTCCGCGCCCGCGGCCTGGAGGGCCTCCACCGCGCGGCGCACGTACGTGGGCTCGGCCACCGTGTGGCCGTCCACGCGGACGAAGATCGAGTGTCCCTCGGGCATGCGCTCCAGGCCTGCGTTCAGGCCGAGCGGCTTGGAGCCCGTCGGGTTGTCCACCACGGTGACGCGGCCGGTCTCGACCGCGAGCTTGTCGGCGATCTCACGGGTCCGGTCCTTGGACGGCCCCACCGACAGCACCACGTGCAGCGGGTGGGGATAGTCCTGGCCCAGGACCGAGCGCACCATCGCCTCGAGGTAGGGCTCCTCGTCACGTACGACGGCGACCACCGTCACCAACGGCATGCTCGCCGCCTCTACCCGCTCGGGCACGAGGCCCCCTCTCGTTGACGCGTTGGCAGGACCCACAGGTCCACGATCTCGTGTTCTGTCCGTTCCGGAAACATCGGAGGCGGACGCCGCGCACATGCGGCGTCCGCCCCCGACAGGTGCAGCTGTTACGCGTCGACGCGGCGGAGCCGCGACATCGGCGAGAACTCGCCGGGCATGACGCGCTTCTGGCCGTCGCCGAGAGCCTTCTCGAGGATGCGGATGTCGCGCACCAGGTTCTCGAGGCCCTTGGGCTCGAGCGAGGAGGCGTGGTCCGAGCCCCACATGGCGCGGTCGAGCGTGATGTGCCGCTCGACGGCGACGGCGCCCAGCGCGACGGCCGCGATCGAGATCTGCAGGCCGGTCTCGTGGCCCGAGTAGCCGACGGGCACGCCGTAGCGCTCCTGCAGCGTCGTGATGGTGCGCAGGTTCGCCTCCTCGGGGGGAAGCGGGTAGGTCGAGGTGGAGTGCAGGATCACGAGCTTGCTCGAGTCCAGGATCTCCACGGCGGCGTCGATCTGCTCCAGCGTCGACATCCCGGTCGACAGGATGATCGGCTTACCGGTCGCGGCCAGCGCGCGCAGCATCTCGTGGTCCGTCACCGAGGCGGAGGCGACCTTGTGGGTCGGCACGTTCATCTTCTCGAGGAACTCGACCGACGGGGCGTCCCACGGAGAGGCAAACCACTGGATGCCCTTCTCCTTGGCGTACGTGTCGATCTCGGTGTACTCGGGCTCTTCGAACTCGACCTTGTACTTGTACTCGAGGTACGTCATCTCGCCCCAGGGCGTCTGACGGATCTTGTCGCGCTGGTCCTTCGGCGTGCTGATCTCCGGCGTGCGCTTCTGGAACTTCACGGCCTGGCACCCGGCCTCGACCGCGACGTCGATCAGCTTCTTGGCGATCTCGACGTCACCGTTGTGGTTGATGCCGATCTCGCCGATCACGTAGACCGGCTGGTCAGCGCCCACCTGGTGCTCGCCGATGGCGACCGGCGTGGGCTGCGCGTTCGTCGCGCTCATAACGAGGTCCTTCCGAAGATGTCTTGCACAGGGTAGTGCTCGTACGGCTTGTCGATGGCTATCCGGTGACGGCGGGAGCCTGGGCGGTGCCGGCACCGGGCGCGACTTCACCCGGACGCGAGGCGAGTATACGGTCACAGACCTCACGAACCGCACCGTCTCCGCCGTCCCGGGACAGCACGATCCTGGCCTGCGCCTTCACCTCGGGACGCGCGTCGGCGACCGCGATCGGCCAGCCGACGACCGCCATGGCGGGCAGGTCGTTGACGTCGTTCCCGACGTACGCGACCCGGGCCGGGTCGAGGCCGTGCTCCGCGAGCCAGCCGCGCAGCGCGGTGGCCTTGTCCTCGACACCGTGCAGCACCTGGACGCGCAGCTTGCTCGCGCGGGAGGCGACGACCTTGTTGGTCTCGGTGGACAGGATCAGGATCGGGATCCCCGTGCGGCGGAGGCGGGAGACACCCATCCCGTCGCCACGGCTCACCCTGACCTGCTCGGTCCCGTCCTGGTCGACGTAGGCGTGGTCGTCGGTGTGCACGCCGTCGAAGTCGGTCACCAGGGCGTCGACGTCCAGCGGTTCGGGCGAGGTGTCGACGTCCTGGTCGACGAGCTGCCGGGCGAGCCACAGGTCGCGCGGCTCGTCGATCTCGATCGACCACTCCGGGGCGACCGGCTGGATGCCGACGTCACCGAAGAACCGCGTGCCGCTCTCCCGGAACCCGTCCGTGCGCATCACGTAGAAGGCGCCGGTCTCCCGGTAGTGCGGGGCCCGCTCCTGACGCCGCGGACGGTACTCGGTGGTGTGGCCCACCGGGCTCGCCACGCCGTCGTCGATCCGCCACTGGAAGTCGTGCGTCTCGGAGACGGCGACGACCACGTCCTTCTTCCCCTCGGCGACGGTCCGCACGGCGGCGTCCAGGTCCGCGGGATCGATGAACGGAGAGGTGCACTGCACCAGCACCGTGACCGGCGGGATCTCCTGCGGGGGCAGACCCCCGTCGCCGGCCTCGACCCGCTCCAGGACGTGCAGCAGCGCGGACTCCGACGACGCCGCCCCCCCGGCGATCTCCGCGGGGCGGGCCACCACCCGGGCTCCGTGCGACAGCGCCTCGGCCGCGATCTCGTCGTGGTCCGTGGAGACGATGACGGTCCCTACCGACGGGGCCGCTGACGCGGCCTGGACCGCCCGGCCGACGAGCGTGATGCCGTCGACCCGTGCCAGGTTCTTCAGCGGGACCCCTTGCGAACCGCCGCGGGCCGGGATGATCACGATGGCCGACGGGCCGGCTGTCTCTGGCATGCTTTCCTCTGACGGACTGACGCGGGCGGTGCCTGGTCGGCCAGGCCCCGTCCCGCCTGCGCGTCGCGCGCAGGGCGCTGTCCACTCTAGCGCTCACCGACTCGCCCCCTGGCACCCCGGCTCCACGCGGTCATCGGGCCGTTCGCGCCCCCTGTACGGGCCCGAACTCCATCTCTGAGAGGATTGACCCCATGAAGATCGCTGTTGCCGGAACAGGCTATGTCGGCCTGTCCAACGCCGTCCTGCTCGCACAGCACCACCAGGTGTGGGCGGTGGACGTAGACGCTTCGAAGGTCGCGCTGGTGAACGACCGCAAGAGCCCGATCGTGGACGCGGAGCTGGAGGAGTACCTGGCCACGAAGGACCTCGACCTCACCGCGACGCTGGACGCCTCGGCCGCCTACACCGGCGCGCAGGTCGTGGTCGTGGCGACGCCGACGAACTACGACGAGGTGACCAACTTCTTCGACACCTCCTCGGTGGAGTCGGTGATCGATCAGGTGCTGCAGGTGGCGCCGGACGCGACGATCGTCGTGAAGTCGACCATCCCCGTGGGGTTCACCGAGCGGGTCCGGGCCGAGCGCCCCGGTGCCGCCATCGTCTTCTCGCCGGAGTTCCTGCGCGAGGGCCGGGCGCTGTACGACAACCTGCACCCCTCGCGCATCGTGGTCGGCGACCGGTCCGAGCGCGGCAAGCACTTCGCCGAGCTGCTGCTGGAAGGCGCGCTGACCAAGGACGTCCCGATCCTGCTGACGGACCCGACCGAGGCCGAGGCGATCAAGCTGTTCGCCAACACCTACCTCGCGCTGCGCGTCGCGTACTTCAACGAGCTCGACACCTACGCCGCGACCCACGGCCTGGACACCGCGCAGATCATCGAGGGCGTGGGCCTGGACCCCCGGATCGGGTCGCACTACAACAACCCGTCCTTCGGGTACGGCGGGTACTGCCTGCCCAAGGACACCAAGCAGCTCCTGGCCAACTACGCCGACGTGCCGCAGAACCTGATCAACGCCGTCGTGGACGCGAACACCACGCGCAAGGACTTCGTCGCCGCGGACATCCTGCGCCGCGAGCCCAAGACCGTGGGCGTGTACCGCCTGGTCATGAAGTCCGGGTCGGACAACTTCCGGGCCTCCTCGATCCAGGGCATCATGAAGCGGATCAAGGCCAAGGGCATCGAGGTCATCGTGTACGAGCCCAGCCTCGAGGACGACGAGTTCTACAGCTCCGAGGTCGTCCGTGACCTGGACGCGTTCAAGGGCCGCGCCGACGTGATCATCGCCAACCGGCGCACCGAGGCTCTCGACGACGTGGCCGAGAAGGTCTACACCCGCGACATCTACGGCCGCGACTGATCATCGGTGAGGCCCGCCGTCGGCCGAGCTGGCCGAGACCTGATGGGGTCTCGACAGGCTCGACCAACGGCGGGCCTCACCCGTTCGGCCGGCAGTCAGCGCGGCCGGAACATGACCGCCTGCGCGACCGCCTTCGCCCTGCGGACCGCGCCCGACCGCCGGGACGCCTGACGGACGAGCCGTCCCGCGTCGCGCCGGAGCCGGGTCCTGACCTTCCGGGCCACCGCACGAGCATCCGCGTGGCGCTGGTCGTCGCCGGGTCCGTCAGCCTGCGGCACCGGCACCGCTCCCGCCCGGCCTGCGACGTCGTCGGGTCCCGCGAAGAACTTCGCGGTCCAGGGGTGCTCGGCGAGCAGCCGCTTCCGCTCACCCGATGCGGCACCCGGGCGGCGCATCGCGTGCGCGATCTCGTCCACCAGCAGCTGCAGGTCGACCTCGACGGGACCACGCTCGACCAGGGTGCCGTCCGGCGCGACGTCCACGCGGCTGCGGCGGACGTCGGTGATCGCCAGCGGGATGCGGTCGCTGTCCTGGAGCTTCGGCAGCCGCTCCAGCACCTCGTCGACCCCGACGGCGTACCCGGCCATCCCGTAGACCTCGACCGCCGTGGAGAGCTCGGTCGAGAAGCACCCGATGGCGGCGGCGGGCCGGAGCCTGTCGTACAGGACCTCCGCGGGTACCGGGTCGTCGAGGACCCGCAGCCGCACACCCAGCTCGTCCGCCAGGTCCGGGAGACGGTGCGCGAACGCCGGGGGCGCGCTCGGGCGCGGCGTCAGCACGACCTGCCGGTACCCGAGTCCTGCGGCCACCCGGAGGAGCCTCTCGTGCAGCGCCTGGTCCTCGTCCGGTGACAGCGGCCCGGACGTGCTCAGGTCCTGCGCGAGCACGATCGCGTCGACCCGCTCCTCGCTCGGCGGCGCGGGTGCCGTCGCCTTGCCGTGCTCGGCCACCACGTCCCGGTACCCCGCCGAGGACAGGACCACGTTCGCCACCTCGTGCTCGCGCAGGAGCACCGGGTTCAGCCCGCCCGCCAGGTCCAGGTGGAGCAGCCGGCGCAGGCGGGGCGCGATCTGCCGCGGCACGGGCGTCGGCATCGGGCCGTAGTCCGTCAGGCCGTCGGAGACGACGTCGACCGGGCCCTCCGGGAAGACGCGCAGGATCGAGGCCGACGGCTTGGCCGGCAACGACTGGAGCGTGATCCCGAACGGCTCGCGCAGGCCCACCGCGGCCGCGGCGATCCCGTGCCACCGCTCGACGTCCTCCGCCGGGCTCCACGAGACCGGGTGCTGCGGGTAGATGATCTCGTTGAGGGACACCACCCGGTCGAACCGCCGGGCGAGCTCGTCGAAACCGGGCTGCTCCGCCAGGCCTCCCCCGAGCTCGGGGATCGGTGAGTTGCCGGTCGTCATCAGCACCTTCGTGCCGGCGTCGGCGTACAGGCCGGCGTCGACGGCGGTCGCCATTCCGACGGCCGCCGTGAAGGTGGGAGCGACGAAGAGCTGGTCCATGTCAGTCGGCCTCGATTCGCAGGATCTTTCCGAGCACGATCCGCTTGGACAGGTCGAAGTGCCGCAACGCGGTCCGGACGGACTCCGGCGGGAACGAGTTCAGGAACGCCGACGACCGGTGGAACAGCTCGCGCTGCAGCTCGTGGGACAGCCTGGCGCGGCGGGACACGTGGAACTCGACGATCCGCAACGCGCCGTACGCCGCCTTGTCCACGTACCCGGCGTTGCCCGAGCCGACCGCAAGGTCGCGGATGCCGGCGTACGCGTCCAGGAAGTGCAGCGTGTTCGCGTTTCCCGCCTGGGTGAGCGCCGTGGGGTTGGCGTCCTTGCGGTAGAAGTAGCCGTTCAGGTCCACCACGGCCGTTGACTCCGTGTTCAGGTGCAGCCGCCAGAACCACGGCCGGTCCGCGGCCGTGCGCAACGACTCGTCGAAGGCGAACAGCGCGGGGTCGATCCGTTCCCTGTCGTACATCCCCGCCCACAGGAACGGGTAGTCGACGACGGTCCGGTAGCCCGGCGCGCCGATCTGCGACCTCGGGTCGAGCACGACGTCCCGACGGTTCTCGGGCGCCCGCTCGATCACGCGGTTCATCTGGTCGACCCGCACGTGATCGGTCCGGACGAAGTCGACGTTCAGCCGCTGCAACGCGGCCAGGGTCCGGTCCAGGTGCCCCACGTGGTACCAGTCGTCGGCGTCGAGATAGGTGAGGTACCTGCCCTCGGCATGCGTCAGTGCGATGTTCCTCGACTTGGCCACCCCGTAGTTCTCCGGGTTGCGCAGGGTCGTCAGCCACGGCATGTCCCGCGCCGCACGCTCGATGATCTCGGGTGTCTCGTCCGAGGAGTGGTCGTCGATCAGGATGAACTGGTAGTCATCGCGTCGGTTCGCCCTGATCGTCGCGAGGCAGTTGGGCAGGAACGCGGCCGCGTCGTAGACCGGCACGATGATGCTCAGCGTGGTCAAGGTTTCCGTCCTGGCTCGTGGTTTCCGGGGGAATCTACCGGAGCACACCGATCCCACCGACCTCGGCGGTCCCTGTCCCCTTCAGGACCGCCGCGGCGTCCAGACCGGACCCTTCGTCAGCGGCGGCTTGCTGCTGCCGCGTCCTGGAAGACCTTGGCGTACATCTTCACCGTCTCCTCCAGGTCAGGCGCGTCGAGCTCCGGGCTGCCCGCCGGCGGCGTCGCGCGCAGGCTGGTCACGGCGGAGTCGATCGTCTCGGCCGTGAGCGGGCCGTCGTAGAGGGTGATCCACCCGGCGCCCACCTTCTTGGCGAGACGTCGCGTCAGGTCGGAGGCGGGCACGAGCACGGGGCGGTCGAGCGACAGCGCCGTGTACAGCACGTGCATGTCCTCGATCTCGGCCACCTTGGGGAGCAGCACCAGCTCGGCGGCGGTGACCTCCTGCACGGTCGCGCCCTCGGAGATGGTCTCGAGGAGCAGCGTGATCTTGTCCGCGTCACGCGCGGCCATCCCCTTGAGCCCGATGTACGCCCCGGCCGCCGGCTTGCCGACGACGCGCAGCGTGAGCCCGGGCGTCTCGGTGGAGAAGAAGTTCTCGAGCGCCGGCGCGACGCCCTTGGGCAGGTTGGGCGAGATGCGGAGCAGACGGCCGGGCACCTGCGCGGAGCGCGGGTAGCCCAGGAACCGCTCCCGGTAGTGCGCGTGCGGGATCAGCGTGACGGGGCGCCCCTTCGGGGCCCGCGTCGTCTCGTCCAGCACGACGTACGACGTCGTCACCTGGTCGAGCAGCCGGTTCGCGGCCTGACGCAGGCGGCCGCCCTGGCCGCTGGCGTCCGCACCGCTGATGGTCCGCACCACCGCGATCTTGCGGCGCCTGGCCTGCAGCACGAAGTCGGCCATCTTCGCGAGCCGCTTCCACCGGCTTCCCTTGCCGAGCAGCACGCTCGACCGGTGGAGGTGGACCACGTCCATGTGGGCGTGCGGAAGCTTGCCCTCGAAGTAGCGGAACTCGACACCCGGGGTGGCTTCGTTCCCGACGATCTGGTCGATGTAGGAGACGATGTGGTACGGCTGGCGCTGAGATGCGAAGACAACGATCTTGTCGCGCTGATCGCGCTCGGCGGCGGGATCTGCAGCGGGATGAGTAACATTCGGCACCAGGCTACGATACCAACGTGGACCCTGGCTGTGCACGGGTCCGCAGTCACGACGACGGGCCTCAGCGGTCCACACAGACCGGGCACACACCAGCCCTCTGTGCACGTCAGCCCTGATCGACCGCCGGCAACGCGACTCCGATAATAGGATCCCCCACCGTGAACTCGAACCTTGTCCAAGATGTCTTCGTCAACCTCGGTGGGCAGGACGACAATCTCGGCGACTCTGCGCTGCGAGCCGGTTTTCTCCTCGCCGCCCGAGGCGAAGGCCGCCGCTTCCACGTGCTTCTGGAGAACAAGACCTCGGACTACGTCTCCGGCCTTCCCCTGAAGCCCGAGGACCGCGTCTACACCAAGGCGTCGAAGTGGGGCGCCGCCTCCAGGGCCGCTGTCCGCCCCGTCCACCTCTTCGAGGCCGGCGAGATCAACCCGCGCGCGGGCACGTACCCGAAGCGCAGCCGCGTCGCGGGCCTGCAGCAGGCGGTCAACGCCGGGGGCGCCGTCATCGTCGCCGGGATCGGCATCCGGTCGCCCCTGGTCGCGGCGGAAGCGGTCACGTTCCACCAGGTGCTGCAGGACGCGGCGATCGTGTCCTGGCGGGACCAGCCGTCCCGGGACGCCGCCGGGTTCGGCGACGTGGCGCCGGACTGGGCCTACTCGATGGGCACGCCGACGTCCCAGTGGGCCCCGGAGTCCGAGCGTCCGCTGCTGCCGATCACGCTGCGCTACGACCGGCCGTGGCCCGAGGCCTCGTGGTTCGACGCGGTCCGCGCCCTCGCCGAGCTGACGTCGACCGAGATCGTCACCGTCGCCCAGGTCGCCCGCGACGCTCCCCGCGCCGTGCACGTCGCCGAGGAGCTCGGCGGCAAGTACCTCGTGGCGGCCAGCACCAGCCACCGCGACCTCGACGACCACGTCCGCGACGTCTACCGCAGGTCGCTCGCGGTGATCAGCGACCGCGCGCACGGGCTGATCATCGGCGCGTCGGAGGGTGCCTACCCTCTCGGGTCGGCCGCCGACCCGGAGAAGATCAAGCGTCTGCTCGACTCCGCGGGTCTCGGCGAGCTCACCGGCCGGTACGACGAGCTCGCGCAGCTCGGCCCGCAGGTCGTGGAGCGCCGCTCGAGCCTCGTGTCCGGCATCGACACCGCCCGGGCCACGCTCACGGACCTGCAGGAGCGGATCCACAAGGCCATGGACGCCGTCCTCTGACGTCCTGACGGACCGGGCGGACGCCGCTCGACTCCTGGTAGGCGGCTGGCCTCGACCAGCTCGCTCCTACCAGGAGTCTTCACGTCCCAGGCCTGCTCACAGCGCCTTCTGCACTCGCCGCAGGACCGGTTCCAGCGCGGGGAAGGTCCGGATGCTCCGCCTCGCGACCCGACGCGCCAAGGAGGTCTTCTTGGCCGGCGCGGTCCTGCGCGGATTCGCCGCGTAGTCCGCGAAGCTGGTCTCCGCGTAGAAGACCGCCCAGTCGAGAAGCTGCCGGGCGTCGTCGAGCGTCGGCTCCGGCGAGAACTCGGCGGGCAGCGCGCCCTGCACCAGCTGCTGGTACAGGCTCGACATGTCGTACGAGGTCATCCGCTCGGCAGCCTTGACCGACGCGCGTGAATAGCTGAGGTAACGCTCGCCGTCCTCGGCGAAGGCCGCGATCTCCCGGGCGATCCCTACCGCGTCACCCTGGCGAACGGCGACGATGCCCTCGTTGTCCAGGACGGGCACCAGCCACGGCAGCTCGTACATGACCACGGGCACGCCACGGATCTGCGCCTCCGCGAGCGTCAGCTGGTAACCCTCGATGATGCTCGTCGTCACGAAGAGGTGCGCCGCGTCGATCGACCGGATCAGCTCCTCGCCGCGGCGAGGCCCGACGACCTTCACGTGATCGGCCAGGCCCCGCTTCTCCACCTCGGCAGCGAGGTCCTCCACGGTGTAGTCCTGCCAGCTCGGACCGATGACCGTGAGCTGGAAGTCGACCGACAGCCGGCGCAGCTCCTGCGCCGCGACGAGCAGCTCGACCGGCTTCTTCATCCGCTCGTCCAGGCGACCCCACCAGACGAGCTCGATCCGACCGTCGGGCGCACTCTTCGCCACCTCCATGGCGGCCGACTCGATCAGCAGCGGCGACGGCGGGTTCGGGAGGTAGACCGTGTGCTCGATGCCACGGAGCTTCCAGTACGCGACGTCGAGCGGGGACAGCGTCACCGTGGTCGCGAGCGCGCCCAGGTGCTCAGTGAGGAACGTCGTCAGGTCGTTCTGGACGTAGATGGGCCGCAGCCCGAAGGTGTGGATCCACCCGATCGTCGGCACGCCCAGAGCGCGCGCCATCAAGGCGTACGACGGCCACTGCCGGCTGTAGAGGACCTGCTGATCGATGATGACGTCGATCTCCTCGTCCCGGCAGATGTCTGCCCACTCCTGCACCCGGGCGGGCATGCCCTTGCCCTGCATCTCGATGAACTTCGCGCCCTCGGGCACGCCATCGAGGGAGCTGTCCTTGCGTTGCGCGACGATCGTGACCCGGTACCCGGCCTCCA
Organism: Promicromonospora sp. NPDC057488; assembly: GCF_042802395.1. Classification (NCBI taxonomy): domain Bacteria; kingdom Bacillati; phylum Actinomycetota; class Actinomycetes; order Micrococcales; family Promicromonosporaceae; genus Promicromonospora; species Promicromonospora sp. NPDC057488. Next base: position 15,064 of record NZ_JBHVEG010000069.1, on the reverse strand, counting down.
GCAGGAAGTGCGCCTGCGAGAGGAGCACGCCGGACACACCACCGGTGGTGAGCGTCTTGGTGGTCAGCAGCACGCTCCGCACCGGGCGCTCACCCGCCTCGATCCGGGTGCCGGACGCCGCGAGGACCGGGAGAACCTCAGGGGTGTGGGTCACCGCCGCGAGCACGACGTCGGACTGCGGGACGCGGGTGTGCAGCAGGTCGAGGCAGGCTCCGTGCAGGTCGCTGCTCAGGTTCTTGTGCAGGTAGCCGATCACGTTGGCGATCATCGACAGCCTCGCCGACTCATAGCTCCTGATCAGCTCGGTCGGGTCCGTCCGGCTCGACGTCAAAGACTCGAGCGCCGGACGAATGCACTCGGCAGCATCGATGGCACCCATGTAGTACGCGAACTGGGCGACGTCCGCGACCGCGTGCCCGCTGTCCCCACGACGGAAGAAGTACCGGTAGAGGCGGTCGGGGATCGATACGTACTTCCGGGCACGTGCCGCCGCGAGGAAGATGATCGGGAGGTCGTTGACCCGCGGGAGCACAAGGTCCGCCGGGAGCATCCCGTGGACCTCACGCAGCAGCGAGGCCCGGAAGAGGTAGCGCCACAGCTGGCCCTGTGCCGCCCTGCCGACCGGGAAGAGGCCGCTGAACACCTCCTCGCCGCTGAGCGAGCGATGGATCGGTGCCAGGCGCCTCTGGTATCCCCTGACCGTCTGACCGTCCGGGTTGATGACCTCGACCCCGAAGCCGACCAGGTCGGCGTTCGTCGCCTGCGCCTTGGCGGTCGACTTCGCGACCGCGTCCGGGGCGAGCTCGTCGTCACCGTCCACGAAGAGGACGTACTCACCCTGGGCCGCCATGATGCCGGCACGCCGGCTCTGGAAGGCCGAGCCGTTCTGCTCCAGCCGGATCAGCCGGACGCGCTCGTCCCGGGACTGGTAGCGCTCGATGACCTCGCTCGTGCCGTCGGTCGACGCGTCGTCCACGCAGATGACCTCGAACTGCCCGACCGTCTGACGCAGACAGCTCTCGATCGCGTCACCGATCCAGGCCTCGTCGTTGTGCACCGGAAGGACGATCGAGACGAGCGGTAGCGAATGCAATGAGGTCTCCGACGCTGGAGGGCGGACGCGCGCATCGCGGCAATCCTACTTACAGCGCCCTCTGCACGCGACGGAATACCGGCTCGAGCGCGGGGAAGGTCCGGATGCTCCGCCTCGCGACCCGCCGCGCCAAGGAGTCCTTCCTCGACGACGGGGAGACCTGCGCCGCCGCCGCGGTCCTGCGCGCCTTGCGCCCGCGGGGCTTCTCGGCCTTCTCCGCGAAGCTGGTCTCCGCGTAGAAGACGGTCCAGTCGAGGATCTGCCGGGCGTCGTCGAGCGTCGGCTCCGGCGAGAACTCGGCGGGCAGCGTGCCCTGCACCAGCTGCTGGTACAGGCTCGACATGTCGTAGGACGTCATCCGCTCGGCGGCCTTGACCGACGCCTGCGAGTACCGGAGGTACCGCTCGCGGTCCTCGGCGAAGGCCGCGATCTCCCGGGCGAGCCCCACCGCGTCACCCTGGCGGACGGCGACGATGCCCTCGTTGTCCTGGACGGGCACCAGCCACGGCAGCTCGTACATGACCACGGGCACGCCGCGCGCCTGCGCCTCGGCGAGCGTGAGCTGGTATCCCTCGATGATGCTCGTCGTCACGAAGAGGTGTGCCGCGTCGATCGACCGGATCAGCTCCTCGCCGCGGCGCGGCCCGACGACCTTCACGTGGTCGGCCAGGCCCCGCTTCTCCACCTCGGCGGAGAGGTCCTTCACGGTGTAGTCCTTCCAGTCCGGCCCGATGACCGTGAGCTGGAAGTCGACCGACAGCCGGCGCAGCTCCTGCGCCGCGACGAGCAGCTCGACCGGCTTCTTGGTGCGCGCGTCGAGGCGGCCCCACCAGACGAGCTCGATCCGTCCGTCGGGCGCGCTCTTCGTCACGTCCATGGCGGCCGACTCGATCAGGAGCGGCGACGGCGGGTTCGGGAGGTAGACCGTGTGCTCGATACCGCGGAGCTTCCAGTACGCGACGTCCAGCGGGGACAGCGTCACCGTGGTCGCGAGCGCGCCCAGGTGGTCCGTGAGGAAGGACGTCAGGTCGTTCTGGTCGTAGATCGGCCGCAGGCCGAAGTTGTGGATCCACCCGATCGTCGGCACGCCCAGGGCGCGCGCCATCAGGGCGTACGACGGCCACTGGCGGCTGTAGAGGACCTGCTGGTCGATGATGAGGTCGATCTCCTCGTCCCGGCAGATCTGCGCCCACTCCTCGACCCGGGCGGGCAGGCCCTTGCCCTGCATCTCGATGAACTTCGCGCCCTCGGGCACGCCGTCGAGCGAGCTGTCCTTGCGGTGCGCGACGATCGTGACCTTGTACCCGGCCTCCAGCAGGTAGTGCGCCTGCGAGAGGAGCACGCCGGAGACGCCACCGGTCGTCACCGTCTTGGTGGTCAGCAGCACGCTCCGCACCGGGCGCTCACCCGCCTCGATCCGGGTGCCGGACGTCGCGAGGACCGGGAGGACCTCCGGGGTGTGGGTCACCGCCGCGAGCACGACGTCCGACTGCGGGACGCGGCCGTGCAGCAGGTCGAGGCAGGCCCCGTGCAGGTCGCTGCTCATGTTCTTCTGCAGGAAGCCGCTCACGTTCGCGATGATCGACAGCCGCGCCGACTCGTAGCTCCGGATCAGCTCCTCAGGATCCGTCCGGGTCCCCAGCAGGGGCTCGAGCGCTGGGCGGATGCTCTCGACGGAGTCGATCGCACCCATGTAGAACGCGAACTGGCCGACGTCGGCGACCGCGTGCCCGCTCCCGCCACGACGGAAGAAGTACCGGTAGAGCTTGTCGTTGATCGACACGTACTTCCGGGCACGCGCCGCCGCGAGGAACATGATGGGGAGGTCGTTGACCCGCGGGAGCACCAGGTCCGCCGGGAGCATCTCGTAGACCTCACGGAGCAGCGAGGTCCGGAAGAGGTACCGCCACAGCTGCCCCTGCGCCGCCCTGCCGACCGGGAAGAGCCCGTTGAACACCTCGTCGCCGCTGAGCGACTCGTGGATCGGGGCCAGGCGCTTCTGGTACCCGCCGACCTTCTGACCGTCCGGGTTGATGACCTCGACACCGAAGCCGACCAGGTCCGCGTTCGTCGCCTGCGCCTTCGCGTACGACTTCGCGACCGCGTCCGGGGCGAACTCGTCGTCACCGTCCACGAAGAGGAGGTACTCGCCCTGCGCCGCCATGATGCCGGCCCGCCGCCCCTGGAACGCCGAGCCGTTCCGCTCGAGGCGGATCAGCCGGATGCGCTCGTCCTTGGCCTGGTAGCGCTCGATGACCTCGCTCGTGCCGTCGGTCGAGGCGTCGTCCACGCAGATGAGCTCGAACTGCCCCTCCGTCTGGCGCAGGCAGCTCTCGATCGCGTTCCCGATCCAGGTCTCGTCGTTATGGACCGGAAGGACGATCGAGACGAGCGGTGGCGTGGTCAATGAGGTCTCCGAGGGTGGGGGCGGGCGCGCAAATCGCGGCAATCCTAGTGGCACGGGCACCCGCCGCATCAATCGGCAGGCGCGGGTCGGCGCCCGCGGGACGTGGGCTCTGCCGTCCCCTCAGCCTACGTCGTCACCTGCCGACGTCCGCGGCGGCGCGGTGATCGAGCACGTCCTCGAGAAGCACCTGGGCCCGCGCACCGAAGCTGTGCTCCTTGCGGACGTAGTCGGACAGCGCGCGCAACGACGTCTCGTCGTACCAGGCCCCGCTCTGCCCGGCGAGCACCGCGTCCAGGTCCTCGGCGGAGCCGAAACGCGCCAGGCCGCGCTCCGGGAGCACGGTCCGCGTGATCTCGTCGAGTCCCTCGACCTCGTCGGTCAGCAGCCGGCCGCCCGAGGCGAGGACGTCGAACACCCGGTTGGAGACGAAGCCGAGGTCGCGCATGTCGCCCCAGTGGTCGTTGAGCGCCCAGGCCGCCGAACGGTAGTACCGGCGGAGGATCTCGTTGGGCACGTACGTCCCGGCGACCGCCTCGGGGGGCAGGAACTCCTCCCAGTGCTCGCCGTAGACGGCGAGCGGCGTGCCGGAGGCCAGGGTGTGCATGACCACGGGCCGGGCCTCGCCCCGCGAGTTCCCCACGAACAGCGCCTTGCCGACCACCTCGGGGACGGGCTCGTCGTCGATGTAGAAGCGGTTCGGGTCGGTGCACTGCAGCAGCGGCCGGACCGGCAGGTCCCACCTGGACGAGACGTCCCGGGCCCAGCCGGGGCTCGCCGCATACCGGAGGTCGTAGGTCTTGAGCTCGCGTGCCGTCACCTCGTCGGGGTGGCTGATGACCCACGCGACGCCGGTCACGTTCGTGGGCAGCGTCGCCGCGAACAGCCCGCGCAGCGTCAGGACGACGTCGTCCGCGTACGAGCTGAACCGGGCGTCGTTGCCCCGGTGGTCGACGACGGCGTGCTGGCCGAGCGCGCGCAGCGCGTCCGCCAGCGAGTTGGCGAAGTGGAAGTCGCCCCACTGGCGCGCGCGGTCCGCCGACGGGGCCGCGGTCTTGATCGCCCAGCGCAGCGATGGCGGGGACTCCACGACCTGGACCGCACCGGGCGCGGCGGCCGGGGCACCGACACCGCGGCCCGCCTCGGCCGGGAGCCAGAGCGCTCGGGTCCAGGACCGCTGCCGCTCGGGAGCGCTCAGTGCCGAGACGCCCAGGAAGACCGGGGCGAGGCCGAAGGACCGGTAGAGGTCGGCCGACCCGGCCGGCACCTGCGGCCACGTCTTCTGGAACGCTTCGAGATCTTCTTCCGGCTGGGCCGAGCCGTCGAACGCCACGGCCCCCGCTGCCTGGATCCCCACCAGGCCGGGTACGACGACGACGGGACGCCCCTCCTGGACGGCGAGGCCCTGCGACAGGCTGACGTCGGCCCACAGGTCGCCGGTCCGGTCGTCGCCCAGCACCGCGCGGACGGACCCCGTGCGGGCCAGCAGCGGGACCGGCGCTCCGGGCACGGTGAACCACGGCGCGGGCCAGTCGACGCTGTCCGGGTGCATGCCGCCCAGGAAGGGGACCGGGTCCTTCCCGTAGGGCGGGTAGGCGATACCGGCGTCGCGGACCAGGTGCCGGCTGTTGAGCACGAGGGGATGCACGGCGGCCGCGCCGGACTCCGAGAGCGCAGCGCACCAGTCGGCGAGCGTCCCTTCCATGAACCCGTTCCGCGCGGACATCAGGAGCGTGTGCTCGCCGCGGGAGCCGTGCACCGCCGCGGTGACGGCGGCGATCGTCCCCGCCCGCCCGCGCACCGGCACGACCCGCACGTCCCAGCGAGCCAGACGGGCCAGCGCCAGCCCGACCGAGGGCCGGCGGCGTTCGCCGGGCGCGAGGAGGACGATCTCGACGCGCTGCTCGGGCCGGGCCTCCGTGGCCCGCGCCACGGGGTCGACGGCGCCGAGGGCGGCGAGCACGTCGGAGTTCGAGGTGCAGTCGGTGACCACGACGCTGATCAGCCCCGGCACGGTGTCGGCGGCCGGGCCGTCCCGCCAGGACGCCGCTCCGTCGTCGGCCGGCTCGGTCACCTGCGTCCGCAGGGCCTCGCGCACGTCGGCGAGGGTGACCCCGGCCCGCAGCCAGCCGGCGTCGGGCGCCAGCGGCAGGGTCTCCGGGTCGCCGTCCTGGAGCAGCGACTCCAGCGGGGCCCGGTCGGGACGCCCCGGACCGGGGGCACCAGCCGGGGCGAAGAGCGGCGACGTCGACCGCTCCCAGGCGCCGCTCGCGCCCTCGAGGTAGGTGACCAGCGGGTCGGTGTCGCTGCGGTTCCACCGCCTCGGGTCGAAGCGGGACGGGAAGAACAGCGGGTGCGGCGACCGTCCCGCGCGCCGGCCCTCGTCGACGTAGTGGCGCACCGCCTCTGCCCGGTCCGCAAAGTCCCGACCCGCCTGGTACTGGTACCACTCCAGGTCGAACACACCCGAGGCAAGGATCCGCTCGGCGTCGGTGCCGGTCGGCGGTTCTGCTTCGGGTGCCGCCGAGTCCTGCTCCACCTCGGACGACGTCGCTGGACCTTCTGGGGGTTGGACCACGCCGCAAGCGTAGACGGATACCTGGGCCCCGGGTAAGGGGACCCCTCCTGATGCCTACGCCGAGGGGCTCACAGCGCCCGGGCGTCCGACTCCAGCAGCACCGGGATCCCGTCCCGCACCGGGTAGGCCAGCGGCCGGTCCGGGTCGGTCGAGTGCAGCTCCGGCGCGCCGTCGGGCCCGGTCGCGTCCACCAGCTCCGCGCCCGTCACGGGGCAGCGCAGGATCTGCCGCACCCACGGCTCCAGCTGGACGGTCGGGTCGGTGCTCATGCTGCTCCTCCTGCGTCGTCGGCCTCGGCACGCACCAGCGACAGGACGTCGTCGCGCACCTTGACCATGATGTCCTCGTCGGCGGCCTCGACGTTGAGCCGCAGCAGCGGCTCGGTGTTCGAGGCACGAAGGTTGAACCACCACTGCGGGTTGTCGTCCCAGTGCGACACGGTAACCCCGTCGAGCCGGTCGACGACGATCCCCGGGTACGCGGCCTGGTAGGCGTCCAGCACCCGCCGGGTCGCCGCGGCGGCGTCGGGCACGGTCGAGTTGATCTCGCCGGAGGCGACGTACGGCTCGTACATGCCCGCGAGCGCCGACAGCGGGTGCTGCTGGCCGCCGAGTGCGGCGAGCACGTGCATCGCGGCGAGCATGCCGGTGTCGGCGAAGAAGAAGTCCCGGAAGTAGTAGTGGGCGGAGTGCTCCCCGCCGAACACCGCGTCGCGCTCGGCCATCTCCGCCTTGATGAAGGAGTGGCCCACGCGGGTGCGGACGACCTCGGCACGTGCCGCCGACAGGAGGTCGGGCACGGCCCGGGAGGTGATCAGGTTGTGGATCACCGTGGGCGTGCGGCCGGCGGCCTGCTCCTTCTCCACCTCGCGCAGTCCCACGAGGGCGGTGACGGCCGACGGCGAGACGGCCACCCCGCGCTCGTCCACCACGAAGCAGCGGTCGGCGTCCCCGTCGAAGGCGAGCCCCAGGTCGGCCTCGTTCGCCACGACGGCGGTCTGCAGGTCCACCAGGTTCGCGGGCTCCAGCGGGTTCGCCTCGTGGTTGGGGAAGGTCCCGTCCAGCTCGAAGTACAGCGGCACGATCTCCAGGGGCAGCGCCGGCAGGCCTGCCGCCTCGCCGAGCACCGCGGGGACGGTGTACCCGCCCATGCCGTTCCCGGCGTCGACCACGACCTTGAGCGGACGCAGCCCGGACAGGTCGACCAGTCCGCGCAGGAACGTGGCGTAGTCGGCGAGGGTGTCGCGGTCGGTCACGGTTCCCGTCCGGGTGCCCGACGACGGCGCGGCCGGCACCTGGCTCGCGTCGGCGGGCCGCGCGTCGTCGTCGTCCAGGATCGCCTGGGCGACCTCGCGGATGTCGGCGAGGCCGGTGGCCTCGCCGACGGGCCGCGCGCCCGCGCGGCACAGCTTGATGCCGTTGTAGGCGGCGGGGTTGTGGCTGGCGGTGAACATCGCACCCGGCAGGCCGAGCACGCCCGAGGCGTGGTACAGCCCGTCGGTGGAGCACAGCCCGATGCGCGTCACGTCCACGCCCTCGGCGGTCAGCCCCGCGGCGAACGCCTCCACGAGCTCGGGGCCGGAGTCCCGCATGTCGTGACCCACCACGACGGCGGGCGAGGCGTCGGCACCACCCGGCCCGGTGCCCGCTCCGGCCAGCACGACGACCCGGGCGAACGCCCGGCCGATCGCGCGCGCGACCTGCGGTGAGAGCTGGTCCGGGACGGTACCTCGGACGTCGTACGCCTTGATGATCTGGGAGAGGTCCATTGCCACGCGGTCAGCCTACGCGGCGCCGGGCGCCGTCCGGATCGGAACGGAACGCCCGACCAGGGTCACGGCGCCGCCGGCTCCGTCAGCCGATCACCCGCGACTCGCGCTCGGCTGCCTCCAGCCGGGCCGCGTCGGACGCCGCGACCAGGCGTCGCTGCGTCTTCTCGAGGCGGGCGTCCAGCCGGTCCAGCCGCTCCGTGACCTCGGCCAGGTCCTCGCGGGAGGCGACCTCGGTCAGGTCCTGGCGAACGTCCTCGAAGCCCTGCTTCAGCAGCAGCTCGAGCGATCGCCGACCAGCCCGGGAGCGCCGGTCCGTCAGGTACGCCGCCGCGGCAAGGAGGACGAGGCCCACGCCGGTCAGGACCAGCGCGACGGAACCTTCGACGGCCGCTGCGACGGCAGCGGCAACACCGACCAGCGCAAGTGCGGCAATCACCAGATCGAGTACGGGCGGACGACGCATGGACTATCCCCTTCTGAGGTTCTGCTGGATGGACACGGCCCGCGCCGGCGCGACACCGCCCGTCACAGACGGTGCACCTTGTCGCCCGTCGCCGCGCCGCGCGTGTCGAAGAATCGCCTCGACGCCTGCGCCAGGGCATCGACGTCGTACGAGCGGTGGTTCTGCACGAGCACCACGAGGTCGGCGTCGGCCACCGCTCGATCCAGGTCGGCGACCCGGGTCAGCGACGTCGCGCCGAGCCGCCACTCCTCGACCGCCGGGTCGTGGAAGGCCAGGTTCGCGCCCTGGGCGAGGAGGGCCTCGCCGAGCGGGCGCGCCGGCGACTCCCGCTGGTCGGCGATGTCCGGCTTGTAGGTGACGCCGAGCAGCAGGACGGTGGAGCCGCGCAGCGACTTGCTGTCCTCGTTGAGCAGGTCCTGGATCCGGCGGGCGACGTAGGCGGGCATCGTCGCGTTGATCTCCTGGGCGAGCTCCACGAAGCGGAACGGGTAGCCGAGGCGGGACCGCACGTTGTGGCTCAGGTAGTTCGGGTCGATCGGGATGCAGTGCCCGCCGACGCCCGGGCCGGGGTAGAACGCCTGGAACCCGAAGGGCTTGGTCTTGGCCAGCCCGATCACGTCCCACAGGTCGATCCCCAGCTCGTGGCAGAACCGGGCCATCTCGTTCACCAGCGCGATGTTGATGTGGCGGTAGGTGTTCTCCAGGAGCTTGGCGGTCTCGGCCTCGCGCGTGCCCTTGGCCACGACCACCGTCTCCACGAACTTCCCGTAGAAGTCCGCCGCGAGCGTCGAGGCCTCAGGGGTGGCGCCGCCCACCACCTTGGGGGTGTTGTGCATCCCGTAGACCGGGTTGCCCGGGTCGATGCGCTCGGGCGAGAACGCCAGGTGGAAGTCCGTGCCCGCCCGGAGCCCGCTGACCGACTCGAGGATGGGCTGCACCACCTCTTCGGTGGTGCCCGGGTACGTGGTGGACTCGAGGACCACGAGCGTCCCCGGCCGGAGGTTGCGCGCGATGGCCTGCGTCGCGCCCGTCACGGCGCCGAGGTCAGGCCCGCCGTCCGGGGACAGCGGCGTCGGCACGCACACGACGACGACGTCGGCGCCCTCGATCACCGCCTCGTCGGCCGTGGCCGTGAACCCCTCCGCGAGCAGCTCGGCGATCGCGGCGTCGGACAGGTCGTCCACGTGGGACCGTCCGGCGTTGAGGTCGGCGACGACCCGCTCGTTCACGTCCAGCCCCGCCACGTCGTAGCCGGCGCGAACGGCGGCCTGCACCAGAGGGAGACCGACGTACCCGAGCCCCACCACGACCAACATGGACATGCCTCTACTACCTCTCGCGTGCAGGATCGGGTGGCCCGGACACCCGCCGCCGTCGTTGGCTGCGATGGATCCCGGCCTGAGCATCCTAGGTGTACCGAGGAGGCTGTCGGTGCAGCCCAGTGCCCAGATATGGCCGAAATTCCTCCCGCTCCGAAAATTTCACCCAGGAATTTCGCCATGTGATGGCCACCCGTGCGGGCGAGTTGTCAGGCTCAGTTCTGACCGGTGAAGATAAGGCCGCCTGAGGCGCTGGTCCCGCAGGCACCTCTGAAGGGAACCCCCTTGACCACCGCAGCATCTTCTGCCGCTGATTCCACGAGCGCCGGTATCCGACGCGTCGACACCGACGTCGCGCGCGGGCTGGCCAGACAGATCGCCAGGCGCCGCGACCACCTCCGCGCGATGGCGTACACCGCGGGGCGGACCCGGTCCGGCTCGTTCCGGCGGGTCATCGCCGCCGGTATCGCACCCGACCTGACCTACGAGGAGCTCCGGGACGCCGCGCGCGCCTCCGTGAGCGAGGCCGCACGCTTCGGGCGCAAGCGCCCTGGCTGGTGGCGTGCGCTCGCCATGACCGTCGGCTACCAGAGCCTCACCCCCGAGGACCTCGCCGACGCCGCGCAGATGTACCGGGTCGCCAGGCGCCTGGCACCCGGCACGGCGTGGCGCCCGGACGAGACGCGGCTCTACCTGCAGCTGCTCCAGCTCACGGGCGCGACCGACGAGCTGGCGTCCGAGCTCGCCGCGCTCCAGGAGGTCCGCGAGGACGACCGCCTGGCGCTCGAGATCGACCTCGCCGCGGCCCGGCACGGTGTGGGCAGCGAGCAGTGGAACCACGCGCTCGACAGCCTCGTGGGGCGCTGGGACGTGCGCCCCGTTCGTCTGACCCGGGCGGGCGAGACGCCGTTCGACCGCCTCGCCGCGCCCGGGCCCAGCGGGACCGAGGACGGGCCCCTGGTCACCGTGGTGATGTCCGCGTTCCGCCCGGGCCCGGAGATCTTCTCGGCCGTGCAGTCCATCCTCGACCAGACCTGGGGCAACCTCGAGCTGCTCGTGCTCGACGACGCCTCGGGGCCCGGGTTCGACGGCGTCCTGAGCGACGTGGCCGGCCTCGACGAACGGGTCCGGGTGCTCGTCCAGCCGCAGAACCGCGGTACCTATGCCGCGCGGAACCGCGCGTTGCGCGAGGCGCGCGGCCAGTTCATCACGTTCCAGGACTCCGACGACTGGTCGCACCCCGAGCGGATCGCGCGGCAGGTGCGGCCGCTGCTGGAGAGCACGACGGTGCACTCGACGCTGACCCGGTCCGTCCGGTGCACCGAGGACCTCGGCTTCCAGCACCTGGGGATGCCGACGAGCCGCAAGAACGCGTCGTCGCTGATGTTCTCCCGGTCGGCCGTCGAACGCGTCGGCGGGTTCGACCCCGTGCGCAAGAGCGCCGACACGGAGTTCCTCGAACGGCTCACCGCGGCGCTCCCCGGCAAGCAGGTCCTGCTCAGGGACCAGCTCGCCTTCGTCCGGCTGACGTCAGGTTCGCTCTCCCGCGGAGACTTCCGGGCCAGCTGGGTCCACCCGTCACGCCGGGAGTACTCGGAGGCCTTCACGGCGTGGCACCAGCAGATCAGGGCTGGTGCGGACCCGTTCGTCTCGGCCGACCCGGCGCAACGGTCGTTCCGGGCGCCACAGAGGTTCACCAAGGACACGGGCATCTCCGTCGAGACGCCCGACCTGGAGGTGGTCCTCGCCGGCGACTTCCGCGGCGACTCGCACACCGCGGTGCCGCTGTACGACGAGCTCGTCACGCTGGTCGAGCAGGGCGTGCGGGTCGGCATCATGCAGCTGGAGCTCGCCGGCCGACCGGTCGCCACCCCGCAGCCGCTGTCCCCCGAGTTCCGCCGGCTCGTCGAGGACGGCACCGTGGCCCACGTCCTGCCGACCGACGACGTGCACACGGATCTGCTGCTGATCCACGACCCCGCGGTCCTCCAGCTGCCGACCACCGAGCCCCAGTCCCTCGATGCCGACCGGGTGGCGATCCTCGCTCACCGCGGCGGCACCGAGTCGACGAGCGGCGCGCTCTGGTCCGCCCGGGACGTCACGGCGGCGGCCCAGGACCTGTTCGGCTCGGCACCCGTCTGGGTCCCGGCAGGCCCCGGTGTGCGGGAAGAGCTCGCGGAGGTGCCCGGCCTGGTGGTGCACGACGTCGACGTCGTCGATCCGGTCCCGCCGCACCTGTGGACGGCGCGCCGGCGTCGCGCCCCGTCCGATCCGCCGACCGTCGGGTTCGCGTCGTTCGAGGGCGCCGACCTCTGGCCGACGTCCGACGAAGACTTTCTCGCCGTGTACCCCGTCGCGGACGACGTGGACGTCCGCCTGCTCGGGGCGGTCGAGCACGCACCGCGGACCGTCGGGCAGGCTCCCGACCTGCGGCCACCGACCGAGTGGCTGATCTACCGGAACGGGGACCTCTCGCAGCGCCAGATGCTCCGACAGCTCGACTACGTCCCGTGCTTCCCCGCCGACGCGGTCCGGCAGCCCCCGGCGTACCTGACCCGCGCCATGGCGGCGGGCAGCGTCGCGATCGTCCCGGAACGCTTCCGCCCGTTCTACGGCGACGCGGCCGCCTACGCGGCGCCGGGCGACGTCCTGGAGCTGGTCCGGCATCTGGAGGCGCACCCCGCGGAGCGCTCGGAGCTGGCCCGCGCGGCCGCGCGCCACCTCGGCGAACGGCACGACGCGAGCCAGTTCGCCAAGCTGGTGGTCGGCCTGCTTCCGGGAGGGGCCCGAGCACACCGCGACACGCCGGTCACGGCCACGGGCCTCCGGACGCACCGACCTACGTCGTGAGCTGACGGCGGAGACCGCCGGGTGAGCGGTGAGATCCGCCCACCCGGCGGCCGTGCGGCACCACCGGGTCTCAGCGGCCGAAGACCGCTCCGGCCCGGTGCGCGAGCACGTCCTCGAGCAGCACCGCCGCGCGCGCGCCGAACCCGTGCTCGCTCCGGACGTGGTCGGACAGCGCGCGCAGCGCCGCGTCGTCGTACCAGGCGTCGCTCCCCTCGGCGAGCACGGCGTGCAGCTCCTCGGGCGTCGTGAACCGGGCCAGACCTCGCTCCGGCCACACCGGGCGGAAGAGCTCGTCGAGGCCCTCGACGTCGTCGGTCAGCAGACGGCCGCCCGACGCGAGGACGTCGAAGACGCGGTTCGAGACGAAGCCGAGGTCGCGCATGTCGGGCCAGTGGTCGTTCAGCGCCCAGGCCGCCGAGCGGTAGTAGCGGCGGGCGATCTCGTTCGGGACGTAGATACCGGCGATCACCTCGGGCGGCAGGAACGGCTCCCAGCGCGACCCGTAGACCGCGACCGGCATGCCCGAGCTCACGGCGTGCACGGCGACCGGGCGGGCCTTGCCTCTCGAGTTGCCCACCAGCACCGCCTTGCCGACGACTTCCTCGACCGGCTCGTCGTCGATGTAGAACCGGCTCGAGTCGGTGCACTGCAGCAGCGGCAGCACGGGGAGGTCCCACCGGGCCGAGGTGGCACGCGACCAGGTCAGGCTTGCGGCGTACCGGAGGTCGTAGCCCGCGAGCTCGTCCGCCGTGACCTGGTCCGGGTGGCTGATGACCCACAGGACGCTCGTCACGTCGGCGGGCAGCTGTGCGGCGCGCAGCCCGCGGAGCATGAGGACCACGTCGTCGCGGTACGACGTCTCGCGGCCGTCGTTCGGCCCGTAGTCGACGACCACCTGCTGGCCGAGCCCGCGCAGGGCGGCGGCCAGCGAACCGGCGAAGTGGAAGTCGCCCCACTGGCGGGCGCGCTCGTCGGCCGGCATCGCCGTCTTGATCGCCCAGCGCAGCGCAGGGGGCGCCTCACGTACCTCGAGGTTCGCGGACATGCCCGGCGCGGACAGCCACAGCGCACGCGTCCAGGACTCAGGCTGGTCCGGCACGGTCAGCGCGGCCAGCCCGGTGAACACCGGTGCGAGGCCGAAGGCCCCGAACAGGTCCGCAGAGCCCGCCGGCACCCGGCGCCACGCGGCACGGAACGCCGACAGGTCTGCCGACGGCTCCGCGGTGTCGCCGAACCCGCCGTCGGCGGAACGCCCGGCGACCAGGTCGCTGACCACCACGACGGGGCGCTCCTCGTGCGCGGCGAGCCGCTGCGACAGGTCGATGTCGGCCCACAGGGCGCGTGGCCGGCCCGGCCCCCGCACGGCTCGCACGGAGGCCGTGCGGGCGAGGAGCGGTGCCGGGGCACCCGGCACCGGGAACCGCGCGGGCCACGGCACGCTGTCGGGGTGCACACCCCGGAGGAACGGCACCGGGTCCTTCCCGTTCGGTGGATAGGCCACCCCCGCGTCGCCGACCAGCAGGTCGTCGCCCAGCACCACGGGGTGCACGGCGGCGGCGCCCGACTCCGTGAGCGCGGCGAGCCAGTCGCGCAGCGTCCCCTCCCGGAAGGTGTGTCGCGCCGACATCAGCAGCACGTGCTCGCCCCGGGCCTCGTGGGCGGCCTCGTCGACCGCGGCGGAGAGGCTCAGGTCGGCGGGCGCGGGCACGACCCGCACCTCGTTCCGGGCGAGACGAGCCAGTGCCAGCCCGACCACGGCCTGACGGCGCTCAGCAGGCGCGACCAGCAGCACCTCGACGGGCTGTGCGGGCTGTTCCTCCCCCGCCCGGGCGGCCCGAGCGATCGCGTCGAGCGCGGCGGTGACGTCCTTCGTCGTGCCGCAGTCCACGACCACGACGCTCACGAGACCGCTCACGGTGTCGGCCGCCGGACGGGCGTCCCACGTCGTGTCGTCACCCGGCTCGCGCAGCTCCGCCCGGAGCGCCTCGCGCACGTCGGTCAGCGTCACCCCGTCGCGCAACCAGCCGGCGTCGGGCGCCAACGGCAGCGCCGCGCCAGGGCCGTCGTCCTCCAGAAAGGCCACCAGGGGGCTGCGGTCGGCGCTCCGCAGGTCGCCGAGAGACGCCGGGTCGAAGAGCGGCGACGTCGCGGCTCCCCAGTGGTCCGCCCCGCGGAGGTAGGTGACCAGGGGGTCGGTCCTGTCGCGGTCCCACCGCTGGGGCCGGAAACGCTCGGGGACGAAGAGCGGGTGGGGGGACAACCCCGCCGGCCTGCCGTGCTCGAGGTAGTGCCGCACAGCGGCGGAGAGGTCCGCGAACGTCGTGCCCGCCTGGGCCTCGTACCACTCGGTGTCGAACGCCCCCGAACCGAGGACCGTACGGACGGCCGCCATGGTCGGGGGGTTCATCGGTCCACCCCTCGGCGGTGAGCTGCCTGGCCGACGCCGTCCGTGAGCGTCGTCATGATCCTGGTGAGGTCGAGTGTCACGGCGTCAGCCTAGGGAACACGGACGGCCCGACGCGATCAGGTCTGCCCCGGTCTGCGGGTCGGGGTGTCCCGGCCGCCTTCCGGCGGCCGGGGCACCCC
>NZ_JBHVEG010000068.1:0-31225 GCF_042802395.1 Promicromonospora sp. NPDC057488 | reverse complement strand
GAGTAGACAATGTCTACTCACAGCAACCGACCTCAAGCGCGTGATTGTTTCCGGCGCTGGACGACAGCACGTCACGACGCTCGACGCCCTCGTCACACCATCGGGGAAGAGTCTTCGCCGCCGGGAGGGTAACGAGCAGGTAGCAGTGCTACGTCTCCGTTACCCCTCCAGCCGCGCATGCTTTGTCCCCCGCCCAGGGGCCCGAAGCCCGAAGCCCGAAGCCCGCGACAGGGCAGTGGGTCAGTGGACCGAGAAGCCGCCGTCGACGAACAGCGAGTGGCCCGTGACGTAGCCGGAGGCGGCGCTTGCGAGGAAGACGGCGGCGCCGGCGAAGTCCTCGGGCACGCCGTTGCGCCCGACGGTGGTGCGGGCGGCGAGTGCCGTGACCTTTTCGGCGTCGTCCTGCAGGTGCTGGTTCAGGGGCGTGAGGACGAAGCCGGGCACGAGGGTGTTGGCGGTGACGCCGCGCGCGGACCAGGCCTCGGACTGGGAGCGGGCGAGCGACTCCAGGGCGCCCTTGGAGACGCCGTAGACGCCGCTGTCGACGAACGAGCGGTGGGCCTGCTGCGAGGAGATGTGGATGAGCCGGCCGTAGCCGCGGGCCGCCATGCCGGGTGCGAACCGCTGCCCGAGCTGGAACGGCGCCTCCAGGTTGACGGTCATGGTGACCTCCCAGGTCTCCTGGTCGACCTGGCCGAGGTGGGGGCGCAGGTTGATGCCCGCGCTGTTGACGAGGATGTCGGGCTCGCCCACCTCGGCGATCGCGTCGGCGGCGGCGCGGATGCCGGGGCGTGTGGAGAGGTCGGCGACCACGGTCTCGACGGTGCAGCCGCGCTCGCGCAGGCCGGTCGCGACCTCGTCGAGTCGGTCGGCGCCGCGGGCCAGGAGCACGGTGCGGGCCCCGGCCAGGGCGAGCGCCTCGGCGATGCCGCGGCCGATGCCGGAGCTGCCGCCCGTCACCACGGCGGTGCGGCCCTCCAGGGAGAACAGGGAGGCCAGGTAGTCGTGCGTCGTCATGCGGGGACGATACCCCCGCGATATCGACGGCCGGGCACGCACGGCGCCGTCGCCGGACCAAGGCTTACGCTGCCCGGGTGACCGCACTCCCCGCCGCCCTGCCCGCGCTCGCCGAGCGCTCCGCCGCCCTGCTGGAGGCCATGCGCACGCGCGTGGTCGTGGCCGACGGCGCCATGGGCACGATGATCCAGGAGGCGAACCCGACCCTGGACGACTACCAGGGGCTGGAGGGCTGCAACGAGATCCTGACGGTCTCGCGGCCCGACCTGATCGCGGGCGTGCACGACGCGTTCCTCGCGGTGGGCGTGGACGCCATCGAGTCGAACACGTTCGGCGCGAACTGGTCGAACCTGTCGGACTACGGCATCGACGACCGGATCCGCGAGCTGGCCCGCGAGGGCGCCCGGATCGCCCGGGAGCGGGCCGACGCGTTCTCGACGCCGGACAAGCCGCGCTGGGTGCTGGGCTCGATGGGCCCGGGCACCAAGCTGCCGTCGCTCGGGCACACCACGTACGCGCACCTGCGCGACACGTTCGCGGAGCAGGCGGCGGGCCTCATCGAGGGCGGTGCGGACGCGCTGCTGATCGAGACCAGCCAGGACCTGCTGCAGGCCAAGGCCGCGGTGACGGGCTGCCGGCAGGCGATGGCCGCGGCGTCGGACGGCGGCGTCGGGCAGCGGGTCGCGATCATCGTGTCGGTGACCGTCGAGACCACCGGGACCATGCTGATGGGCTCGGAGATCGGCGCGGCGCTGGTGGCGCTGCAGGCGTTGGACATCGACGCGATCGGCATGAACTGCGCCACGGGCCCGGAGCAGATGAGCGAGCACCTGCGGCACCTGTCGCAGCACGCGCAGATGCCGGTGGCGTGCATGCCGAACGCGGGCCTGCCCGTCCTGGGGCCGCACGGCGCCTCCTACCCGCTGACGCCGCAGGAGCTCGCGGCGGCGCACACGCAGTTCGCGCGCGAGTTCGGCCTGGGCCTGGTGGGCGGCTGCTGCGGCACCACGCCGGAGCACATGCGGCTCGTGGTCGAGGCCGTGGGCGGGCGGCCTGTGGCCGCGCGCGAGCCGGCGCGGGAGAACGCCGTCGCCTCGCTGTACTCCGCGACGGACCTGCGCCAGGAGACGAGCTTCCTCGCGATCGGCGAGCGCACCAACGCGAACGGCTCCAAGGCGTTCCGGGAGGCGATGCTGGAGGCCCGCTGGGACGACGTCGTTGACATCGCCCGCGCGCAGACGCGCGACGGCGCGCACCTGCTGGACGTGTGCGTGGACTACGTGGGGCGGGACGGCGTCGCGGACGTGCGGGACGTCGTGTCCCGGCTGGCCTCGGCGTCGACGCTGCCGCTGGTGATCGACTCCACGGAGCCCGCCGTCATCCGCGCGGGCCTGGAGCTGCTGGGCGGCCGCGGCGTCGTCAACTCGGTCAACTTCGAGGACGGCGACGGGCCCACGTCGCGGTTCGGCCGCATCATGCCGGCGGTCGTGGAGCACGGTGCCGCCGTCGTCGCCCTGACGATCGACGAGGAGGGGCAGGCGCGTACCGCCGACGGCAAGGTCGCCATCGCGTCCCGGCTGATCGACACGCTGGTGGGCGACTGGGGCATGCGGGTGGACGACATCATCGTCGACGCCCTGACGTTCCCGATCGCCACGGGCCAGGAGGAGACGCGGCGCGACGCCATCGAGACGATCGAGGCGATCCGGCGCATCAACAGCAAGTACCCCGGCGTGCACACCACGCTCGGCGTCTCGAACGTGTCGTTCGGCCTCAACCCGGCGGCACGCGCGGTGCTGAACTCGGTGTTCCTGCACGAGGCGGTCGAGGCCGGGCTGGACTCGGCGATCGTGCACGCGGCGAAGATCCTGCCGCTGTCCTCCATCCCGGACGAGCAGCGGCAGACCGCGCTCGACCTGGTGTGGGACAAGCGCGAGTGGGACGCCGACGGCAACCTGACGTACGACCCGCTCTCCAAGCTGCTGGACCTGTTCGAGGGCGTGGACGCGGGGGCGATCCGCGACGCGCGCGCCGCCGAGCTCGCGGGGCTGCCCGTGGGCGAGCGGCTCGCGCGGCGCATCATCGACGGCGCCCGCAAGGGCCTGGAGCCGGACATCGAGGAGGCGCTCGGCGCCGGGATGAAGGCCCTGGACATCGTCAACGACCACCTGCTGGAGGGCATGAAGGTGGTGGGCGAGCTGTTCGGCAAGGGCGAGATGCAGCTGCCGTTCGTGCTGCAGTCGGCCGAGGTGATGAAGGCCGCCGTCGCGCTGCTGGAGCCGCACATGGAGCGTCTTGAGGGCGACAACGGCTCGAAGGGCACGATCGTGCTGGCCACGGTGCGCGGCGACGTGCACGACATCGGCAAGAACCTCGTGGACATCATCCTGACGAACAACGGCTACACCGTGGTGAACATCGGCATCAAGCAGCCGGTGAGCGCCATGATCGACGCCGCGATCGAGCACGACGCCGACGTCATCGGCATGTCGGGGCTGCTCGTGAAGTCGACCGTGGTGATGAAGGAGAACCTGGAGGAGCTGGCCTCCCGCGGGTACGAGAAGCGCTGGCCGGTGCTGCTGGGCGGGGCCGCGCTGACGCGGACCTACGTCGAGGACGACCTCGCCGGCGGGTTCCCCGGCACCGTGCGGTACGCGAAGGACGCGTTCGAGGGCCTGCGGCTCATGGAGCCCCTGGTGCGGGTCGCACGCGGCGCCTCGCCGGACGACGTCGGGCTGCCCGCGCTGCGCAAGCGGCGGCACAACGTGGTGACGGTGACCCAGACCGCGCCCGAGGACCTGCCCGCGCGGTCCGACGTCGCGACCGACAACCCCGTGCCGGACCCGCCGTTCTGGGGCACGCGGATCGTCAAGGGCGTGCAGCTCTCGGAGTACGCGGCGTTCCTGGACGAGCGGGCCACGTTCATGGGCCAGTGGGGCCTCAAGCCGGGCCGCTCGGACGACGGCGCCTCCTACGAGGAGCTGGTCGAGACCGAGGGGCGGCCGCGGCTCGCGGAGTGGATGGACCGCATCCTGACGGACCAGATCATGGACCCGACGATCGTGTACGGGTACTTCCCGGTGTGGTCGGAGGGCGACGACGTCGTGGTCGCGCACCACGGTGACCTCGCCGGGATCGGGGCGCCCGACGGCGGATCCGGTGGTCCCGTCGGGACGGAACGGCTGCGGTTCCACTTCCCGCGGCAGCGCCGCGACCGGCACCTGTGTCTCGCGGACTTCGTGCGGCCCCGCACGTGGGTCGAGGAGACCGGGAAGTTCGACGTGCTGCCGGTGCAGCTCGTGACCGTGGGCGACACGGTCTCCGCGCACACGGCGAAGCTGTTCGAGGCGAACAAGTACCGCGAGTACATGGAGCTGCACGGCCTGTCGGTGCAGCTCACGGAGGCGCTGGCGGAGTTCTGGCACGCGCGGGTGCGCTCCGAGCTGGGCTTCGCCTCCGAGGAGCCCAGCACCGTCGAGGGCATGTTCAAGCTGGAGTACCGCGGGGCGCGGATGTCGCTCGGGTACCCGGCGTGCCCCGACATGGAGGACCGGCACAAGGTCGTGGAGCTGCTGCGGCCGGAGCGCGTGGGGGTCACGCTGTCGGACGAGCTGCAGCTGCACCCGGAGCAGTCGACGGACGCGTTCGTGTTCCACCACCCGGAGGCGAAGTACTTCTCGGTGTGACGTCCGGGGTAGTGGCCGTCCGACCTGGTCAAACCCATTCTGGCTGGTCAGAGCTCCGGACGGATCACCGGGGACGGTTCAGCGCTGTGGCCTGCTCGAACACGTGGGAACGTGGCACGAATTGCTGTATCTGGTCGGACACCCGGCACCATCTGATATTCGAGACCTGCGGTATTCCTCGCCGCCGCGATGCTCGGTCGTGATCACAGTGTGGGAAGTTGAACGGAGCCCGGGTCCTCGCCTTAACCGATTCACCTCGGCAGCGCGAGCAACGGACGTACCGCGCCATTCATACTGGGGAGATGACGACTCAGGAGGGTGGTAGGCGCGAGCCCGCGGCCCCTCGGTCCGAGTTGAACGAGTTCCTGCGCACACGCCGAGCTCGTCTGCGGCCTGAGGACGTCGGTGTCCAGTCCTTCGGGCGACGCCGACGGGTACCAGGCCTGCGCCGCGAGGAGCTCGCCCAGCTCGCCGGCGTCTCGGTCGCCTATTACACCCGGCTGGAACAGGGCAACGGTCAGAATGTGTCGGCGGAGGTCCTGGAGTCGATCGCCGCGGCGCTGCGGCTCTCCGAGTCCGAACGAACCCACCTGTTCCATCTGGCCAGAACCCGCCCGGTTCACAGCGCCCAGCCCAGTCAGCCGCAACAGGTGCGGCCGGACGTGGTGCGGCTCCTTGATGCGCTCGACGGCGTGCCGGCTTACGTCTGGGGCCGGCGCGGCGACATCCTTGCCTGGAACGACGCGGCCGCGGCCCTCTTCGACCCCTGGTTCGGCCTGCCGGACCAGGACCGCAACTGGACGCGGATCGTCTTCCTTGATGACCGGTCCCGGGACTTCTTCTTGGACTGGGAGGTCAAGGCTGCCCAGGTGGTCTTCCAGCTCCGGCTCGATGCCGGCTTGCATCTCGGCGACCCCCTGGTAGCCGCCCTGGTGGCCGAGGCGCAGGACAGGAGCCCCGACTTCCGTCGCTTGTGGGCGAGTCATGACGTGCAACGGTTCTCGCACGGCGAGCTGTGCATACGTCACGACCGTGTCGGCACAATCCCTCTCAGGTACGAGACCCTGACGCTGCCCGACGACCACGAGCAGGCCGTGACGATGTATCGCGCGGAGTTCGGGCCGGCGGCCGAGTCGCTCCGCCTCGTGACAGGCACAGCCTCCAGCGCGGCACGAAGCAGTGTCAGCTAGCCCCAGCTGTTTCGCGGGACAGGACGCTCCCTTCGAGGTCGAACTGGGGGTGTCCCCGGCCGCGTACCGGAGGACCTGCTCGGAAGCGCCGGGCGAAGGTCTGTTCGCTCATTCCGGCGTGGCGGGCCATCTGGCGCACGGTGATCTGTTCCTCGATCCCGCGTAGAAGGTCTACCCAACGGCCGACGCCGCACAGGCGCACGCGGGCGTGGAGACGGGGCGGGTCACGGGGAAGCTCGTCCTCGCCGTCCGGGGACCGCGCGACCGGCGCAGCCTGACCCTGCCAGGAGTAGGCACCGCGAACGTACGTAGAACAGGGCTCTGGGTGGCGGGCTTCCGCGATCACACACTGAGAACGAATCAGCGACGACCTCAGGGAACGACCATGACCAGTCTCACGACATCCACCCCCAGACCTACCGCAGGCGAAGGCCGTTCGGCACCCGACCGGCTTCCCGGCATGGCTCTCTTCGGCCTGTTCCTCAGCGGCTTCGTCGGCATCCTGACCGAGGCGCTGCCCGCGGGGCTGCTCCCCGAGATGAGCCGTGCACTCGACACGAGCGTCGCGCTCACGGGTCAGACGGTCACCATCTACGCCCTGGCGACCGCGGTCGGCGCCATCCCGCTCGCCCGCCTCACCGCTACCTGGCCCCGCAAGCGCGTCCTGCAGGTCGCGCTTCTCGTCGTCGCGGTCACCAACACGCTCACGGCCCTCTCCGACAGCTACGCGCTGACCATGGTCATACGGTTCGTCGCGGGCCTCGGGACCGCCATGATCTGGCCGCTGCTCGGCGGATACGCGGCAGCGCTCGCGCCCGAGGGACGCCAGGGCCGCGCGGTCGCGATCGCGCTCGCCGGGACACCGGTCTCGCTCGCCCTCGGCATCCCGCTGGGCACGGCACTGGGACACCTCGGAGGCTGGGAGCTCGCGTTCTACGTCTCGACGGCGCTCACGCTCGCGAACATCGTCTGGGTCCAGGCGACCCTCCCCGGTATCCCGGGCAGGACCAGCGGTGAGCGCCTCCAGCTGAGGGCGACGCTCCGAGTCCCGGGGCTGCGGCTGATCCTGTTCGCGCTGGCCACCTTCATGGTGGCGCACAACATCGTCTACACCTACGTCACGGACTACCTCGACGGCATCGGGATGGCCGAGCAGATCGGCTGGGTGCTCTTCGCCTTCGGCGCTACCTCGATCCTCAGCGTCGTCGTCGTCGGGGCGTACATCGACCGGCACCTGCGGATCCTGACCATCGCCAGCACCTTCGTCCTGGCGGCCAGCATTCTCGCTCTCGCGCTGCTGTCGGGCGCACCGGTCCTCGTCTACGCAGCCGCGGCGGCCTGGGGCTTCGCGTTCGGCAGTTCCCCGAGCCTGTTCGTCGGCGCCGCGATCCGGGCCACCGGCCCGGCAGCCGACGTCGCGCAGGCCATCACGATCACCGTCTTCTCCGCCTCGATCGCGTTCGGCGCGCTCGTCGGCGGGCTCCTGATCGCGGCACTGGGCACCGCGTCCATCACCTGGGTCGCACTCGCTCTCCTCCTGGCCGCGGCCGCCGCGGTGCTGGCCGGGAAGAGGTACGCGTTCCCCGGCCGGGCATGACCGTCCACCTCGCCGAGTCCCACCGCACCAAGGAGGAGCCATGAGCTTCAGCACCATCAACCCGACCACCGGAGAGCTCGTGCGCGAGTTTCCGCTGCAGACGGACGCGGAGATCTTCGAGGCGCTGTCCGTCGCGGACCGGACCTACCGCGAGGACTGGCGCCTGCGGCCGGTCTCCGAGCGCGCGGAGATCGTGGGCCGCGCCGCCAAGATTCTCCGCGAGCGGCACGACGAGTACGCGGCCCTGCCGGTCCTCGAGATGGGCAAGGTCCAAGGGTTCAGCGATTTCGAGATCGACCTGGTCGCCGACATCCTCGAGTACTACGCCGCACACGGGGAACGCCTGCTCGCCGAGCAGGCACT
Source organism: Promicromonospora sp. NPDC057488 (assembly GCF_042802395.1). Lineage (NCBI taxonomy): Bacteria > Bacillati > Actinomycetota > Actinomycetes > Micrococcales > Promicromonosporaceae > Promicromonospora > Promicromonospora sp. NPDC057488. The sequence continues at coordinate 23,372 of NZ_JBHVEG010000068.1, read as the reverse complement.
CCCGGACGAGCCGGGGGCGTCGCTGGTCGCGGAGCCCATCGGCGTCGTCCTGGCGATCGAGCCCTGGAACTTCCCCTACTACCAGGTGGCCCGGGTCGCCGCGCCGCAGCTCGTCGCCGGCAACGTCGTCATGATCAAGCACGCCGAGAACGTGCCCCAGAGCGCGCTCGCTCTCGCGCGGCTCTTCGAGGAGGCCGGCGCTCCCCGGGGTGCCTACACGAATCTCTTCTGCAGCGTCGAGCAGGTGGCGACCCTGATCGACGACTTCCGGGTGCGCGGCGTGACCCTGACCGGGAGTGAGCGTGCCGGGACGTCGGTCGGCGCGCGGGCCGGTGCGAACCTCAAGAAGGTGGTGCTCGAGCTCGGTGGCAGCGACCCGGCCCTGATCCTGGAGGGCGCGCCGCTCGACCACGCCGTCGACCAGGTCGTGATGGGCCGTACCTACAACTCCGGCCAGGGCTGCGTGAACATCAAGCGCGTCATCGTCGTCGGCCAGGAAAGGGGACGACAGATGTTGGCCGCCCTGAAGGAGCGCTTCGCGGCGATCGTGGTGGGTGATCCGGCCGACGAGGCCACCCAGCTCGGCCCCGTGGTCAGCGAGCGCGCGCTACAGGGCCTGCTCACGCAGATCGAGGCGGCGCAGGCGGGCGGCGCGACCATCGTGCACGGCGGCCACCGGGTCGACCGGCCAGGTTTTTTCCTCGAGCCGACGATCGTCACCGACATCGCTCCGGACAACCCGCTGTACCAGCAGGAGGCATTCGGCCCTGTGCTCTCGTTCTACGTCGTCGACACCGAGGAGAACGCGATCCGCCTGGCCAACGACACGAAGTACGGCCTCGGCGGGTACGTCTTCGACGCCGACGTCGAGCACGCCAAGGCCGTCGCCGCACAGATCGAGTCCGGGATGGTCTACATCAACTCCTGCTTCGCCGATTCACCCCGGCTGCCCTTTGGCGGCGTGAAGAACTCCGGCTTCGGCCGCGAGCTGTCCGAGCTCGGCATCGGCGAGTTCCTCAACCGCAAACTCATCCGCATAGCAAACCAGGCCTGAGCATCCAATCCAGCCACAAACTGAGCCGATCAGTTCATCCGCACCCAGCACTGCACTGCCGCCCGGCGATTCTTCGCCGGCCTAACGTGACACCCCACGCTCACCACGTCGCTGAAAAGGCGAGGATGCTGAGGCGACATTCGGACGGTGATGGTTCGGGCTGCCCCTGGGCCTCGCCCGAAGCGAGACGTCGCCGGCTCCCCGCACCCTTCACGGCAACTGGCCCGGACAATGACGGGGCCGCACAAGGGTAGGAAGAGTAGTGGGTTCCGCTGCGGCCGTCTCGCCCGGGGCGAGCCCGCCGCAGCCGAGGTGGGCGACGCCTTTCCCCGAACCAGGACCCTGGCGGCGTCCCGGCCCCCAGGTAGTCACCTGGTCCTGGGCCGAGAGGTGCGACCCGAAAGCCTCTGCGAGGCTGGTCCTCAGCCCACGGAGGAGTTCATGGGAAAGCAACTCGTATGGATCGAAGACACCAAGCGCCGCACCGAAACTCTCGCGGCAGCCACCCGCCTCGTGCAGATTGCGCGAGGGGATCCCGATCTCCCAACCGATCTGCGCCGGTTCTTGGTCAACAAGGCGATCTGGTACTGGACTGAAGATCGGACGCCGAGTCGAAAGTTCAAACTCCGATACCGCACCCGGTCAGCCCTGGACCTGCAGCAAGATCTCGGTCTCAAGGAGGCCGCTCGGCAACTTGAGCACGAACACGTTCACGAGCGGAAGAACGTCATCGATGCCCTGCTCAACGATGCACCAAGGATCGATCCGGCGACTGCGATCAGGGCCTGCGCGGCGTGCGTCGTGACGAAGCCAGAACACGTGCGGCTCCGCAATGTCAGACCGGGGACGCGAGGGTGGCTTCGATATCGCGAAGCAGAGCTCGAGGTTGTGGATCTCTTGACCGGCAGCAATGCCGACCTAACGGCTCTCGTCGCACAAGACGAGTTGCAGTGGTCTGACGCCAATGCCCACGAAGCCCACGAAACGGCTTGATCCGCGGGCGCAAACGTGTGCTACTCGGGGCACTGGAGCGCCGAAGGCGATTGCCAACTTCCTACAGGCCGCCTGGCGAAGGGCGAAGGCCCAGAACCGGGCAAGCTCGTCAAGAGCCGGATGATCGGGGCGCGCCCAAACTACGTGTGGCCTCTAGCGCTCATGTCCATCAGACGCATTTGACCCGGAAGCGAAGTGCTTCTCGGTGTGACGTCCGGGACGGTGGTGGCTAGGCCTCCGCCGAGGCGGCCGGCACCCATGGCTGCGACAACCGCTGGTACCGGGCCCGCAGCTCACGGGACTCCTGGTCCAGGTGCTCCCGCCAGCAACGCGCTGCTCGCTCCTGCACTTCGCGGCCTGGGGCCACCCCTGCCGGCAGCTTGTGCAGAACGTCCCGGATCGCATCCAGTGAGGCGCCGACGTCCTGCGACCACCGGATGAACCGCACCTGAGCCAGGGAGACGTCGTCGAAACGTCGCTGGTTCCCCGGTGTGCGCCGGCTCCTGAGCAGGCCGTGCTCATCCCAGAAGCGCACGGTCGAGGCCTTGACGCCGGCGCGCCTGGAGAGCTCGCCCACGCTCATCTCCGGCTGCTGCTCGCGGCGTTCGGTCACTGGACGAGCCTATCGAGTGACCGGCGCGTTGACTTCGACTCGGGTCGAAGTTGCACGATCCCGGCATGACTACGAGAACGGCAAGGATCTTGGTCGTCGGCGCGACGGGGAACGTCGGGGGTGCGGTCGTCCGGCGCCTGGCCGCCGGCGGGGAGGACGTGATGGTCCGGGCGATGGTCCGCACCCCGGGCTCCGCCGACCTGCCCGACGGCGTCGAGCGGGTGCGCGGGGACCTGACGGACCTCGACTCCGTACGAGCCGCGCTGCGCGACATCGATCGCGTCTTCCTGGTCTGGCCGCTGGGCGGCGGAGAGCCGGCGCGCGCGGTCGTCGACCTGATCACGGCCCACGTCCAGCGCATCGTCTACCTCTCGGCGATCGGGGTCCGCGACGACGGCGCCCCGGCCCCCGACCCGATCCTCCAGTTCCACACCGACATCGAGCAGGCGATCCGCGCCTCCGACGTCGAGTGGACGCTCCTGCGGTCCGGAGGGATGGCGGCGAACACCCTCGGCTGGGCGCAGCAGGTGCGGGAGCAGTCGACGGTCAGCTGGGTCTACGGGGACGGCGGCCGGGCGCTGGTGCACGAGGCCGACCTCGCCGAGGTCGCCGAGATCGCGCTGCTCACCGACCGGCTGGTGGGGCTCGCACCGGAGATCACCGGCCCCTCGGTGCTGACGCAGCAGGAGCAGGCGAGCGCCATCGGGAACGCCGTCGGGAGGACGGTGACCTGGGACGAGCTCCCCGCACGGGAGGTTCGTGAGGCGCTGGTGTCGGGCGGATGGGACGAGGCGACGGCCGACGGAGTGCTGACGGCCTGGGCGAGCACCGTCGACCGTCCCGAGGCGCCCACGCCGGACTTCGAGGCGATCACCGGTGCGACCGGTCGCACCTTCGAGCAGTGGGCGGTCGACCACGCCGCGGACTTCCGCTGATCCCGCCCGGGGCGCCCGTCAGTCCGGTGGGGCGGCGTCGGGCTCCCGGTCCAGCTCCGCGCGTGCGGCGAGGCTGGCTCGCCGCAGGACGTCGATCTGCGCCGGGTTGTACAGCTCGACGACGGCTTCGGCGAACATCTCCCGGGTGACCTGCTCGCTCTTCGACAGGTGCGCTCCCGGTTCGGTCAGCCAGGGGTAGCGCCGCAGCTGGCGCGCGATGTCCGGGGTGAGCTGCTCCACGACCCGCTGCCGGGTGTCCTCGTCCGCGTCGGCTGGCAGCGCGTCGAACTCGACGCCGCCGCCGGTCGGTGCCTCCTCGATCATGCGCCGCACGTCGGTCAGGGCGTCCCGGCTGTAGAGCTGGGTGTAGACGTGGAGGAGCGCGCTGTCGGCCGAGGACAGCCTGGACGCGACGGTCTCGAAGCCACGCGGGACGTCGGGCGAACCACCGTTGTCCAGGATCGCCGCGATGACCGACCGGGCCTCCACCTGGCGCTCGATGCTCGCCGCGAGCTCGGCGTCGATCTCGCGGAGCGCCGCCGACGCGTCGACGTCGCCGGCGCGGACGGTGTCGATGTCCGCGAGCGGGACGCCGAGCTCCGTGAGCCGGCGGATCCGCAGCAGGCTGACCAGGTGCCGGACCTCGTACTGCTTGTAGCCGTTGGGGCTCCGCTCGGGTTCTTCGAGCAGGCCGCGCTGGTGGTACAGCCGCACCGACTTGACCGTCGTGCCGGCCAGCTCGGCCAGTTCTCGCGTGCTCCACGCCATGAGGGTCCTTTCAACCGGCTATACATAGCATCGCAGTGCCATCTTAAATTATTCCGACGACGGCGCCGAGGCCCTGCGGCCGGTGCGTGCTCATGGTGGGCCGGAGTTGACCCTGTCCCAAGGTCACGGGCTTCACTGGTACGGCACGCCCCCCGAAAGGAACCCCCATGGACGAGTGCATCACGCAGGCCGACAGGACCAGGATGCCCAGCACCCTGTCGCTGCCCGGCTACGACGAGCAGCTGCGTGACACCCTGGACGACGCGATCCGCGCCCGGACGGTCACCGACGCGGAAGCGGACACGTACCTGTGGCTGCTTCAGGCGAACCCGGGCCGGTACACGAGCTTCGATCACCTCATCACGGTCGTTCGCCGGGTGATGACCAGCGACTGAGAACAACGGACGTCTCGCCCGCGGCAGGCTCCCTCACGTCTGCGAGACCCCATCTACCCGTGATGGCTGCCCTCGCTGGGGAGACCGGCGTAGAACTCCGCGATCGTCCGGGAGAAGAGCTCGGGCTGCTGATGGTTCCACGGGTGGCCGACGCGGGGAACGATCCGGAGCTTGGCATTCGGTATGGTCGCGGCAAGCTCTCGCGCCGCCGGCAGATTAACGAGGTCGCGGCTGCCGCACAGGACGAGGGTCGGCGCATGGATGCTGGCCAGACGCCCGCGGAAGTTCACCTCCGAGATCACCTGGAGCGCGCCGAGCCACATCGCCTTGGTCATCCACCTGCTCCTTGCCGCCCGCTCCGGCAGCAGGCGAACGCCCCGCCGTGCGATCCGCATCAGGACCGGATGGGGGCGGGCCTGACTGCCGGACAGCACGAGTGAGGCCACACGCTCCGGGAAGTCGAGCGTGAACTGCGTGGCTACCATCCCACCGAGCGACAGCCCGCAGAGGTGCGCCCGCTCGACCCCTTGCTGATCGAGCAGGTCACACAGCGCGCGTGCCGCACCGACGAACGTGAATCCACCGGGCGTTCCCGCCTGGTCGAGGCCGGGGATCTCCGGGGCCAGACCGGCGAACCCGTCGGGCAGCGCGCTGAGCTGCTCGTCCCATGGATCAGGACGAGAGCCGAGCCCAGGCAGGAACAGCACGGTGTTCGTGTCAAGGGTCATGCTGGGAACCTAGCCGAGCCGCCGGCCGGCAACCATGAGAGCGGTACAGGTCGCGCTCGAACTTCGTCACGACAGCCGGCTCTGCACGCAATCGGCGGCCACTGCCTTCTCTTTGCGGTCTCGGCTGCTCATGACTCGCGTGGACAAACGTGTGCGCGCTGCCCTCGACGTCACGCTCGCCGAGTTCAATGCACTTCGCTCGGAGATCGTCGCGCGGGTGTCGGGCCAGACCGCAAGCGTCGGCATCGGCGTGACCGCGCTCGGCGCATTTTTTACGTTCGGCAGCTCGACCGCAGCGACCTTCATTCCTGTCGCCGCGATGTGCATGAGCTTGTTGACCGCAGTGAACTGGTACTGGATTCAGTTCATCGGCATGTACATCCGCAAGCACGTCTGGCCGAGGCTCCAACAGCTTGGCGAACAGACAGAGTCGCCTGGGTGGGAGCGGTTCAGCGCAAGCCTTGCTTTCAAGCCAAAGTTCCTGCCATTCGGTGCGATGTTCGATTATGCGGCCCCGGCAACGTTCCTGACCTTCGCGGTGTTGTCGATTATTCAGACGCCTCCCACGAACGTGGCGCTGTGGGTGCTGGACATTCTCTGCGTGATCCTCATTCCCGCCGCTCCGGTCTGGATGGCGGTCACATTTCATCTTGAGGCGGAGAAGGAACTCCCGAGCCACCCGCTCGAGGCCAGGCGCCCTCGCCCGGTCAACCGGCAGACGTAGTCCCATGTCCCCCGGCGCCGGACGCGAGGGAGACGTCATGCCGCTGAGGTAGGTTGCGGCGAGTGGACAATGTCTACCGAGGGCAACCGGCCTGTCGGCGCACGCGTTTCCCTGGGAACGCCGCTGGGCGGGGGGCAAAGCGTCGAGCGGCGGAATGCAGTCACGCGATCGAAGTCGGTTGCTGTGAGTAGACATTGTCTACTCAGCGCAGCTGACCTGTCGCGCATACGTTTTCCCGGGAGCGCCATTGCCCTGGAGGCAGATCGTGCGGCACCCGGCCGGCGACGTGTTCGTGTGGCACCGACCTCACCTCCGGGCTCTTCGAGCGCCTCGGCGAGACCACGCCGTCCCGGCAGTGACGCCCGGGCTCAGCCCCGCACCGGCACCGGCAGCCGCACCTGGCGGCCGGGCTCGTCCTGCCCGTCGAGCTGCCGCGCCAGCAGGTCCATCGCGGTGCGGCCCAGCTCCTCGCCGTCCACGTCGATCGCGGGGGTGTGCTCCAGGCCGAGCGCCTCGATGACGGTGGGCTCCGTGCTCACCACCAGGTCGCGCGGCACCTCGACGCCGCGCGTGCCCAGAGCGAGCAGCAGGCCCAGCCCGATCGACGTCGCATAGGGGACGACGGCGGTCGCACCCGTCTCGACGACGGCGGGCGTCACCTCGACCCCCGCGACGAACGTCGCCGGACGGGGGCCGAGCACGGTCAGCTCCGCCCCGGCCTCGCGAGCGGCGTCCCGCACGGCGGCGGTGCGCTGCCGGTCCTGCCACGACCCCTCGGGCCCGCCCACGTAGACGATGCGCTCGTGCCCCTCGGCGGCGAGCCGGGAGGTCAGGGTGCCGAAGGCGGACGCGGTGTCGGCCACGACCGACGTCATGCCGTCGATCTCGCGGTCGACCAGCACGGCGGGCTTGGCCGCGCCCGCGCCCGCCACCAGCGTGTCGCTGCCGCGCGGCGCGACCACCAGGAAACCGTCCACCTGGCGGGCGAGCCGCTCCACGGCGCTCGCCGAGTCCAGGGCGTGCACGGCCACGGTGAGCTGGAGCCCCGCCTCCTCGGCACGCGCCTGGGCCCCGGCGATGATCGGCGTGAAGAACGTGTTGTCCAGCGTGGGGACCACGATCGCGATGATGCCGGTGCGTCCGCGGGCGAGCTCGCGCGCCGCCCGGTTGGGCACGTAGCCGAGCCGCGCGGCCGCCGCCGTGACGCGCACTGCGGTCTCGGGGGCCACCAGGCCGCTCCCGTTCAGCGCGCGCGACGCGGTCGCCTTGGAGACGCCGGCCACCGCGGCGACGTCGGACAGATCAGGCACCGTACCTCCTTTGTCGGTGGGGACACTCTAGACGGACGATGCAACCGATTCCGCCCACTCTGACCCGCGCCGTAACAGGAAGTTAACGCTGGATTGCAGGAGAGGGGTCGGTCATGCCTTAGGGTCCGATGGAACCGGTTCCATCAACGAAAGACGGCTCGTGCGAGCACGTTCCACACTTCTGCTGCTCCTGCCGGGGCTGGCGTTCCTGCTCGTCGGGTTCCTGCTGCCGGCGGTCGCGATGCTCTTCGCCCCGCCCGGCGTGACGTTCGCCCAGGTGATCGAGCGCATGGGCGCGATGCTGACCGACCCGTACGACCTCGGGATCATCTGGCGCACCGTGCGCATCGGCCTGATCGTCACGGCGCTGTGCGTGGTGCTCGGGTTCCCGATCGCGTCGCTGCTGGCCCGGTCGCAGTCCCGGTGGGCGGGCGTGCTGCTCGCGCTGGCGATCTTCCCGCTGCTGCTGAGCAACGTGGTGCGCACCTTCGGCTGGCTCGTGGTGCTCGGCTCGAACGGCGTCATCGGCCAGCTCCTGACCGGACTGGGCATCGTCGAGAAGGCGCCCCAGCTCCTGTACACCGAGCTGGCGATCGTGCTCGGCCTGGTCCAGCTCTTCCTGCCGCTGGCGGTCATCACGTGCTACTCCGCCGTCGCGCAGGTCGATCCCGGCCTCGACGAGGCGGCCCGGGGCCTGGGCGCCAGCCGCACCCGCTCCTTCTGGACCATCCTGGTGCCGCTGTCGCTGCCGGGCATCGTGGTCGCCGCCACGCTCGTCTTCGCGGGCTCCGTGACCGCCTACACGACGCCGTACCTGCTGGGCGGGTCCAGCCAGCGCATGCTGTCGACCCAGCTCTTCTCCTTCGCGAGCGTCACCGTGGACTGGGCCGCGGCGTCGGCCACCGCGATCGTCATGACGGTGCTGGTCTTCCTGGTCTCCGGGATCTCGGCGCTGGTGGGCCGGAAGGGGGCCACCTCGTGAGCCGGACCCTGAAGCTGCGCCACCCCGTGGCCGGCACGCTCGCCGTCGCGGGCTACGTGATCATGATCGTGCCCATCCTGTTCGTCGTGGCCACGGCGTTCACGGCCGGGAGCACGCTGCGCTTCCCGCCCGAGGGCCTGTCCCTGCGCTGGTTCGGCGAGGCGCTGGCCTACTCGCCGTTCATGGAGGCCGTCGTCTCCAGCCTGGAGCTCGCGGTGCTCGCCACCGCGCTGGCCTTGGTGCTGGGTGTGCCGGTCACGCTGGCGATCCACCGGGGCAAGCTGCCCGGCAAGGGGCTGCTGGAGGGCCTGTTCCTGTCGCCGCTCGTGGTGCCGGAGCTGGTCGTGGGTCTCGCGCTGTACCAGCAGCTCATGATCGGCCTGCACCTGGACAACTTCACCACCCTGCTGCTGGGCCACACCGCCCTGCTGCTGCCGTACGCCGTCCGCGTCACCGGGGCCTCGCTCGCGCTGGCCGACCCGGCGCTGGAGGAGGCGGCCCGCGGCCTGGGCGCCTCGCCGATCAGGGCCTTCGTCACCGTCACCCTGCCGATGCTGCGGCCGGGCCTCATCTCGGCGGGGCTGCTCGGCTTCGTCACCTCGTTCAACAACGTGCCGCTGTCGCTGCTGCTGCAGACCCGCGACTTCCGGACGCTGCCCGTCACGATGCTCGACTACGTCCAGCAGAGCTACGACCCGATGGTGGCCGCCGCCTCCACGCTCGTGCTCGCCGCGACGGTCGTCGTCGCCGTGATCGCCGAGCGCACGGTCGGCTTCGCCAAGATCTTCGGAGGGATCAACCGATGACCACCCCCGCCGCCGAGCTCGTCGGCGTCTCCCAGCGGTTCGGCAGCTTCACCGCCGTCGACTCGATCGACCTGCGCATCCCGCGCGGCCGCCTGACCACGCTGCTCGGCCCCAGCGGCTGCGGCAAGACCACCACGCTGCGCATGCTCGCCGGGTACGCGACGCCGACGTCGGGCCGCATCCTGATCGACGGTCAGGACGCGACCCGCACGCCGCCGGAGAAGCGCGACCTGGGCATGGTGTTCCAGTCCTACGCGCTGTTCCCGCACCTCACGGTCGCCGACAACGTGGCGTACGGCCTGGCCATGCGCAAGGTGCCGGCGCCCGAGCGGCGCCGCCGGGCGGCCGAGGCGCTGGAGCTCGTGGGCCTGGGGCACCTGGGCGACCGCAAGCCCAAGCAGCTCTCGGGCGGCCAGCAGCAGCGCGTCGCGCTGGCCCGCGCCGTCGCCATCCGTCCGCGCCTGCTGCTTCTGGACGAGCCGCTGTCCAACCTGGACGCGCGGCTGCGCGTGCAGATGCGCGCCGAGATCCGCCGCATCCAGGCGGAGACCGGGCTCACGGTCGTCCTGGTCACGCACGACCAGGACGAGGCCCTGGAGATGTCCGACGAGATGGTGCTGATGCGCGCCGGCAAGGTCGTGCAGACCGGCGCGCCCCGCGACGTCTTCCCCGCGCCGGCCGACCGGTTCGTCGCCGAGTTCCTCGGCTACGAGAACTTCCTGACCCTCGCCGACGGCCGGCAGGCCGCCGTCCGCCCCGAGCACCTGCGCGTCCTGGCCGCGGACGCCCCGCTGGACGGGCAGGCCGACGGCGCCGTCGTGCTGGACGCCGTCGTGCGCGACGTCGCCTACCGCGGCGTCGACGTGCTCGTGACCTGCGAGGCCACCGACCCGGCCGGCGCCACCGTGCGCCTCGTCGCCGACCACCGCGCCGACCACACCGCTGCCGGGGCCGGACCCGCCCCGACCGCCGGCGACCGCGTCCGCCTGCTCGCGCCCACGGCGCGGCTGGCCCCGCTGACCGCCGAACCCGCAACCGAAGGAATCTCATGACCCACGCCGTGCCCGCCCGCCGCCTCGCGGCCCCGACCGCCCGCCGCTCCGCGGCCGTCGTCGCCGGCCTCGCGGCCACCGCCCTGCTCGCCGCCGGCTGCTCCGCCGGGGACGACGCCGCGGCCGAGGACACCATCGTCGTGTCCACGTTCCCGTTCGGCGTCGAGGAGTTCCAGGAGGCCGTGATCGACCCGTTCACCGCCGAGACCGGGATCAAGGTCGAGGTGGAGACCGGCTCGAACGCCGACCGGCTCTCGCAGCTCCAGGTGGCGGGCGACAGCTCCGGCATCGACGTCATGCTGCTCTCCGACTACTACGCGGCGCTTGGCCAGGAGACCGACCTGTTCCAGCAGGTCGACGCCGCCAAGGTGCCGGCCCTGGACGAGATCGCCGACTTCGCGCTGGAGGACTCCTACGCCGGACCCGCCTACAGCTACCAGCTCAACGGGACCATCTACTCGACCGAGGCCCTGACGACCGAGGAGGCCGCCGACTGGGACCTGTACGGCGACGCCGCGCAGTCCGGGAGCCTCGCGCTGCCCGACATCTCGGTGACGGCCGGCCAGCTCATGATCTCGGGCGTGGGCGAGACCTACGGCGACGGGCCGTACGACATCGACACCGCGCTGGACACCCTCGGCGGCTGGGCCCCCGGGATCCTGCAGTTCTACTCGTCGTCCACCGAGGTGACGAACCTGCTCACCCAGGGTGAGATCGTCGCCGCCGACTCCCTGAGCGGCTTCGCGACCGACCTGGTCGCCTCGGGCGAGCCGTTCGCGTGGACGCCGCCGGCCACCGGCCGGTACATGGCCACCAACCGCGCCATGATCCCCGCGGGCGCCCCCAACGTCGACGGCGCGCACCAGTTCATCGACTACCTGCTCTCGGCCGAGGCGCAGACGAAGTCCGCCGAGCTCGTGGGCGACCTGCCGGTCAACCCGGACGCGACCGTGCCGGACTCCATCTCGGCCGTGGTCGGCGACATCGCGGCCGACCCGGTCGCCGCCGGCTACACGACGCTCGACCCGGCGGAGCTGGTGCCCACGCGCGGCGAGTGGGTGGACCGGTTCGCCCGTGAGGTGACGGCCGGCTGACCGGGCCCGACACCATGACGAGCACTGACACGAACACTGAGACCGGCACCGCGCTCGACCGCATGCCCAAGGTCGACCTGCACTGCCACCTCATCGGCACGGTCCGGGCCAGCACCTTCGCGGAGCTGGCCCGGCGCGAGGGCCTCGACCTGCCGGCCGAGCCCGAGCGCATCTTCGCCGACATCAACTCCCTGCCGCCGGACCCGGACCTGTACCGCGACACGCGCGTCCCCGTGCCGCAGGGCCGCAGCGCCGACGAGCCCGAGGTCTCCTACTCGCTGTTCCAGGCCTCCCGCTGGGTGACCCAGGTGCTGCGCGACGCCGACGACCTGACCCGCATCACGTACGAGGCGTTCGAGGCGGCGCACCGCACGAGCGCGACGCGCCACCTCGAGGTGTCCTTCGACGCCGTGCCCGAGCACCTGGCCGCCCTGGGCTACCTCGGCTCCGTCGAGGCGTACGCCGAGGGCATCCGGATGGCGGAGCGCGACTTCGGCATGTCGGGCCGGCTCATCGCGGCGATCGACCGGTCCGGCTCCGGCGAGGACGCGCTGGAGCGCGTGCGCACCGTCGTCGACCACCCGCACGAGTACGTCGCGGGCATCGGCCTGGACAACCTGGAGACGGCGGGCCCGCCCGAGCGCTTCGCGGCGGCCTACCGGCTCGCCGGCGAGGCGGGCCTGGGCCGCACGGCGCACTCGTCCGAGCACGCCCCGGTCGCGGTCAACACGATCACCTGCCTGGACGTGCTCGGCTGCGACCGCATCGACCACGGCTACTTCGTCCTGCAGGACGACGACGTCGTGGCGCGGGTGCGCGACGAGCAGGTGCCGTTCACGGTCATCTCGACGACGTCGCGCCGCTCGTGGCGGCCGTGGCGGCGGGCCTCCATCGCCGCGATGCTGGACGCGGGGCTGAACGTGATCCCGGCGTCCGACGACCCGGGCATGTTCCCCACCACGCTGGCGGGGGAGTACCGCATCCTCGCCGACGACCTCGCGGTCCCGGACGAGCGGCTGCGCGCGATGGCGCTGGCCGGCGTCGAGGCGGCCTGGCTGCCGCCCGCCGAGAAGGCGGCGCTGCGCACGCGGTTCGAGAAGGAGCTCGCGGACCTCGTCTGAGGCCTGAGGCCGGACGGCGGGCCGGGGAGACCCGGCCCGCCGGCTCGCCCTGGGGTCAGAACCGCAGCATCCCGTACTCGTCCTGGAGGGTGCCGGTCGGACCGTCCGGCCCGAGCGTCGCCAGCCGCGCGACGACGGCGGCGCTCTGCTCGGGTGACCGGCCGATGCCGAACGACGCCGTCATGTCCGTGGCGGCCGTACCGGGCTCCAGGGCGTTGAACCGGATGCCGGGGTGCGCCTTCGCGTACTGCACGGTCAGCATCGTGGCCGCCGCCTTGGACGCCGCGTACAGGGCGATCGGCAGGCCGTGCTCCGGCCGCTCGGGGTTGGTCACGGCCCAGAACGACCCGAGGCTGCTGGACACCGTGACCACGTTGGGGCTCTCCGACCTGCGCAGCAGGGGGAGCGCCGCCTCGGTGACGCGCACGATGCCCACCGCGTTGGTGTCGAACGACCGCAGCGCGGTGGGGCCGTCCAGCGTGGTGTCCAGGACGCCCGCGTTGTGCACCAGGACGTCGAGCCGGCCCGCCTCCGCGTCGATCGTGGCCAGCGCGGCCGCGACCGAGGCGTCGTCGGTCACGTCGAGCTGGACGAACCGCGCGCCGAGCTCCGCGGCGGCCTTCTCGCCGCGCCCGGCGTCCCGGGCGCCGAGCCAGACGTCGTGGCCCCGGGCCAGCAGCAGCCGGGCGGTCTCGAAGCCGATGCCCTTGTTGGCCCCGGTGATCAGCGTGACGGTCATGCGTTCCTCCAGAAATAGGCGGCCCGGTCGGGCCGTTAGGAACGCTATGAGCGGCGACACCGACCAGCCAGGACCCGGGCGAGACCAGGGTGTGGCAGGACCCCCTCTCCGCGAGCGGACCAACCCGCTGGGAGCGTACCTGCGGGCGCGGCGCGAGCTGGTCACGCCCCGGCAGGCGGGCCTGCCCGAGGCGGGCCGACGGCGCGTGCCCGGGCTGCGGCGCGAGGAGGTCGCGATGCTCGCCGGCATCAGCGCCGACTACTACCTGCGGCTGGAGCGCGGCCGTGACCGGAACCCGTCCGTGCAGGTGCTGGAGTCCCTGGCGCGCGTGCTCCACCTCGACGACACCCACCTCGCCCACCTGCGCACGCTCGTCGCCGACGCGCCCGGGCAGCGCGTCCGGCAGCGCGGGCACCGGCCGGGGGAGGAGCCCGTGCCCGACGGCGCGCGCAAGCTCCTGGACTCCCTGGTGCAGCCGGCGTTCATCGAGGGCCGGTACTTCGACATCGTGGCCTCCAACGCCCTGGCCCGCGCCGTCGACCCGCGCCTGGACGTGGGCGGCAACCAGCTCCGCGACCTGTTCCTGGACCCGGCCGTCCAGGCCCTGTACCCGGACTGGCAGAACGTCACCGAGTGCTTCGTGGCCAGCCTGCGACAGTCGGCGGGCACCGACGTCGACGACCCGCGGTTCGTCGAGCTCGTCGGGCAGCTCTCCGCCAGCGCGCGGTTCCGCGAGCTCTGGGCCCGCCACGAGGTGCGCGGGCAGCGTGGCACCCCGCTGCGGATCGACCACCCGCAGGTGGGCGAGCTGACCGTCAACCGGGAGCGGCTCGGCATCGGCGGCGCCGAGCACCTGATGCTCGTCGTCTACCACCCCGACACCGGGTCCGACGACGCCGACAAGCTGGCGCTGCTGGCGTCCGCGAGCGCGTAGCGCGCGTCCTGCCCGCGCAGCCCGCGTTCTCACCCGCATCGGGACCGGAAATCCCGTGGCCCACGGCACTCCCGTCGCTTAGCGTGACGGCATGTCCCCACCCGTACGCGCGACCATCGGCGACCGCGCGGCTGCGCCGCCCGTCCTGCCCCACCCGACCGCGGGCGGCCTCACCTGGCGTCCCTGGACACGCGCCGACGTGCCCGCGCTGACGGCGCTCATGCGCGCCGTCCAGGAGGCCGACGGCCGCGACTGGTTCACGCCCGCCGAGGAGATTGCCGAGAGCTTCGACGCCCCGGTGTTCGACGCCGACGCCGACACCCTCGTCGGGCTGGACGCCGACGGCGCGCTGCTGGCCTACGCCTGGGTCGAGCGCTTCCCGACCGACGGCGTCGACCTGCTGCGGGCCAACCTGGTCGGCGGTGTCCACCCCGACCGGCGCGGCGAGGGCATCGGCACCCAGCTCCTCGCCTGGGCCACCGGCCGCGCCCGGCAGGCGCTCGCGGCCGCGGACGGCGACCCGCGGCTGGCCGGGCTGCCTGCACGGATCGCCGTGGACCTCCTGGACACGGACCCGCCCGAACGCCGTGACCTGCTGCGCGCCGGCGGGTTCGAGCCCGTGCGCTACTACGCCAACCTGCTGCGCGACCTGAGCACAGGCGTCCCCGCGGTCGGCCTGGAGCCGCCCCTGCGGCTGGTCCCGTGGTCCGACGCCCTGGAGGACGCCACCCGCCTGGCCCGCAACGACGCGTTCCGGGACCACTGGGGCAGCCAGCCGCGCACGCCCGAGTCCTGGCGGGCGCACCGCAGCTCGTTCGCGCCCGGCTGGTCCTTCGTCGTCGTCGACGAGTCCGTGCGCTACCCGGGCTCCGAGCACGAGGCACCGGGGGACACGACGGTGGCGCCAGGCACGCCGTACGTCGTGGGTCTGCACCGGGCCGGGCGGTACGAGCACGACTGGGCGACACAGGGCTACACCGCCGGCTACACCGAGCTGCTGGGCGTGCGCCGCGCCTACCGCGGCCGCGGCATCGCCGTCGCGCTGCTCACCCACGCCATGCGCGTCTACGCCGGCGAGGGCATGCAGCACGCCGAGCTCGACGTCGACACCGACAACCCGACCGGCGCCCCGGCCCTCTACGCCCGGCTGGGCTACACCAAGAGCGACGGCTCGACGCTGTACGCCATCGAGCTCTGAACCACACCGAACCTGAAGGAAGCACCATGACCACCGAGACCGACGGTCCCGCGCCGACCACCCCGGCCCCTGCCACGCTGGCCCCGATAGTCGAGCGCGCCGCCGCCCCGGCGGCCGTGACCGTGCCTACCGCGGGCAGCCTCACGTGGCGCCCCGCCACGCGCGAGGACGTGCCCGTGTGGCTCGCGCTGCGCAACCACATCGCCCGCGCCGACGCCGAGCCGTACGTCGAGACCGCCGAGGAGCTCGAGGAGATCTTCGACGGCACCTGGCGCGACATGACCCGCGACTCCCTGCTCGGCTTCGACGCCGACGGCGCCCTCGTGGCCTGGGGCTACGTCGTGAGCCCGCCCGGCGACGTCACCACGGTGCGCGCCTTCACCTGGGGCGGCGTGCACCCCGACCGCCGCGGCGAGGGCATCGGCCGCGAGGTGCTGGCCTGGTCGATCGGCCGCGCCCGGCAGCTGCTCGTGGCGTCGGGCAAGGACGTGCCCGCCCGCATCGCCGTGTTCGCCGAGGACAACGGCCCGGCGAGCAAGCAGCGCCTCTACGAGCGGGCCGGAATGTCGGTGCGCCGCTACTACTCCGACCTCGCGCGGCCGCTGACCGGGCCCGACGTGCCGCCGGTGCCCGACGTCGCGCTGACCGGCTCCCTGCGCCTGGTGCCGTGGTCCGAGGATCTGGCCGAGGCCGCGCGCCTGGCGCACAACGACGCGTTCCGCGACCACTGGGGCAGCCAGCCGCAGAACCGCGACCAGTGGTCCGAGCGCGCCGGATTCGCGCCGCAGTGGTCTTTCCTCGTCGTCGACGACGCCCCCGACGTCGACGCCCTGCTCGCCTCGCCCGACACCGACCCCGAGACCGCCGCCGCGCTCCGGGCCGGCGAACCGCTCGTGGTGGGCTACGAGCTGGCCGGCCACTACCCCGAGGACTTCGCCGTGCGCGGGTACTCGTTCGGGTATACCGACATCCTCGGCGCGCGCCGCGCCTACCGGGGCCGCAAGGCCGCGCTCGCGGCGCTCGCGGCGGGCATGCGGGCCTTCGCGGCCGACGGCATGGAGTACGCCGCGCTCGACGTCGACACGGCGAACCCGAGCGGGGCGCACGGCCTGTACGCGAGCCTGGGCTACACCAAGACGACGGGCTCGCGCATGCTCTCGATCGAGCTCTGAGCTACTGGGCCAGCCGCTGGCGGCGGGCCTCGTAGAGGACCACCGTGGCCGCGTTCGCGGCGTTGAGCGAGCTCGCCGACCCCGTCATCGGGATGCTCAGCGTCACGTCCGCGGCGTCGCGCCACGACTGGGTCAGGCCCGCGGTCTCGTTGCCGACCAGGAGCAGCACGGGCTGGGTCAGGTCGTACGCGGAGACGTCGGCGTCGCCCTGCTCGTCCGTGGCCACGACCACCAGGGGCAGCCCGGCGGCCCGGCGCGCCGCGACCCAGTCCATGACCTCCGCCGTGGACGGCGACCGCACCACCGGCGTCGCGAAGAAGGACCCCGTGCTGGCCCGCACCGACTTGGGGTCGTAGGCGTCGGCGGCGTGCCCCGTGGTGATCACGCCGTGGGCGCCGAACGCGTCGGCCGACCGCACGATCGCGCCGATGTTGCCCGGCTGGGTGGGCCGGTCGAACACGACCCCGAGGAAGTCGGGCCCGGCGTCGATGCGGTCCAGGTCGTCAGGCCGCATCGCGAGCACGGCAAGCAGCTCGGCGTCCTCCTTCTCGGCGAGCTCGGCGAGCAGGTCGGGTGCCATCTTGACGTGCTCGGTGTGCGGGTGGGCCGCGAGCAGGTCCCGGGCCCACTGCGAGAGCCGGCGCTCGGCGTCGTACAGCAGGGCGCGGACCTCCCAGCCGTGCTCGACGGCCATGGTGATCGGCCGCACGCCCTGCACGAGGAACTCGCCCGCGCGGTGCCGCTTGTTGCGGTTCGTCACGAGGGTCGTCAGCTGCTGGAAGCGTGCGTTGCGCTGGGAGATCCGGGTAGCCACGCCCCCATCCAACACCGTCACGGCCGACACCGTCGCAGCCGAGCCGGGATGGTGCCGCGGAACGTGTACGCATGCGAGGTCGGTTGCGCTGCGTAGACATTGTCTACGCAGCGCAACACACCCCGGATTCGTGTAGTTGCCCCGCGGCCGTTCCCGTGTCGACGTCGCCCCGCGGCTCAGCGCGCCAGCAGCTTCTCCATCGCGGCTCGCGCGGGCTCGGAGGCGAACAGCCGCGCGGAGGCGTCGACGACGTCGTCCACGTGCGCGTCGAAGCGGGCCAGGGTGTCCGCGTTGAGCAGCTCCTTGGTCGCGGCCAGCCCCTGCGGGTCGGCGGCGCTCAGGCCCGCCAGGACGGCGTCGACCTCGGCGTCGAGGTCGGCCGCCGGGACCGAGCTGGTCACCAGCCCCCACCGCGCCGCCTCGGCGGCGGTGAACTGCGCCCCGGTGAGGAACGTGCGCTGCGCGGCCCGCGGCGACATGCGCGGCAGCACCGCGAGCGAGATGACGGCGGGCGCGAGCGCCAGGCGGGCCTCGGTGAAGGCGTAGGTGATGTGGTCGGCGCTGACCGCGACGTCGCACGCGGCGACCAGCCCGATGCCGCCGGCCCGCACCGGCCCGTGCACGCGCGCCACGACGGGCTTGGGCAGGGCGAGCAGGTCGCGCAGCACGTCGGCGAGGCGGCGCGCCGAGGCGGTCATGCCGTCGGCGAGGGCCTCGGTGAGGTCGGCGCCGGAGCAGAACGCGGGGCCGCTTGCCGCCAGCACCACGGCGCGTACGTCGTCGTGCGCGGCGCGGTCGAGGGCGGCTCGCAGCTCGTCGAGCAGGGCGAGGGACAGGGCGTTGCGCCGCCGGGGCGCGTCGAGCGTGATGCGGGCGTACGGGACGGGCGGCGCGTCGGTTCGCGACGGCGCTACGACGTCGTAGGTGACCTGGTTGTGGTCGGTCATCGAGAAGTCCTCCGGGTGGGGCCTGGCGCTGTGAGGTTAATGGTGGTTAACCTCTGTGACATGCGCAACATGCATACCTCACCAGAGCACCCGGAGCACACCAAGCTCCGGGACGCGGTACGTGACTACGCCGACCGCGAGATCGCGCCCCACATCGCCCGATGGGACAGGGAATGTCGCCTGCCCGTCGAGGTGGTGCACCAGATGGGGGAGCTGGGCCTGTTCGGCCTGACCGCCCCGGAGGAATACGGAGGGTCCGACCTCGGGCTCACCGGGCTCAGCATCGCCGTCGAGGAGATCGGCCGCGTGGACCAGTCCGTCGGCATCACGCTCGGGGCCGGCGTCGGCCTCGGCGTCGGCAGCCTGCTGGCCTACGGGACCGAGGAGCAGAAGGAGACCTGGCTGCCCGACCTGATCGCCGGCCGGACCCTCGGCTCGTTCGGTCTGACCGAACCCGGCGCGGGCAGCGACGCCAACGCCATGGCCACCACCGCCGAGCTGACGGACGGCCAGTGGGTCATCAACGGCGCCAAGCAGTTCATCACCAACTCCGGCACGCCGATCACCAGCCTCTGCACCGTCGCGGCGCGCACCGGCACCCGGCCGGACGGCAGCCCGGAACTCTCCGCGATCATCGTCCCCAACGACACCCCGGGGTTCGTCGTCGAGCCCCTGCACGACAAGATGAGCTGGCGCGCCTGCGACACCCACCCGCTGCGCTTCGAGAACGTGCGCGTGCCCGAGGCGAACCTGCTGGGTGAACGGGGCAACGGCTTCAAGCAGCTCATGCTCTGCCTCAACACCGGCCGCGTGGCCGTGGCGGCGCTCGCGACCGGCTGCATCCAGGCCATGCTCGACCTCACCGTGGAGCACGCCGGCGTGCGCCCCACGTTCGGCGGGCCGATCGGCCGCAAGCAGGGTGTGGCGTTCCAGATCGCCGACATCGAGGTCATGCTCCAGGCCAGCCGGGCGCTCACGTTCCGGGCCGCGGCGCTGAAGGACTCCGGCGCCCCGCTCGACGAGTTCCGGCGTGCCTCCTCGGTCGCCAAGCTCTACGCCACGGAGTCGGCGGTGACGGCCACGCGCATCGCGGCGCAGGTCTTCGGCGGCTACGGCGTCATGGAGGACGGGCCGATCGCCCGGTTCTACCGGGACGCGAAGGTG
This sequence comes from Promicromonospora sp. NPDC057488, assembly GCF_042802395.1. Classification (NCBI taxonomy): domain Bacteria; kingdom Bacillati; phylum Actinomycetota; class Actinomycetes; order Micrococcales; family Promicromonosporaceae; genus Promicromonospora; species Promicromonospora sp. NPDC057488. The sequence continues at coordinate 3,829 of NZ_JBHVEG010000068.1, read as the reverse complement.
CTGGAGATCGGCGAGGGTACGTCCGAGCTGCAGCGCATGCTCATCGCGCGGGGGCTGGGCCTGCCGGTGGAGTGACGCCTCCGGCCGGAGCGAGCCCTCCGGCCGGAGCAAGCCCCGCCGGGGCGAGCAGGGCCGCGTGCGCCATGCGGGTCAGCAGGGCCCGCATGGCGGCGCGCCCGATGCGCGCGCTGTGCGGCGTGGAGTTGAGCAGGCCGAAGGCGGCCTGCACGGCGGCCCGCGCCTCGGTGGCGCCGAGGTCGGGGCGCAGGGGGCGCAGCGCGTCGGTCCAGACGTCGATGTAGGCGAGCTGGTGCTTGCGCACCTGGGCACGGGCCTCCGTGCCCAGGGCGCCCCACTCACGCTCCTGGATGACGATGAGCGCGGGGTTGTCGAGCGCGAAGTCGGCGTGCCGGTCGATCAGCGCGGCGAGCGCGCCGTCGGCCACCGCGGGGTCGGGCAGCAGCTCGCGCGCCCCGGCCAGGAGCTGGTCGGAGGCGTGCAGCAGGCACTGCCCGAGGATGTCCTCCTTGCTGGCGAAGTGCTTGTACAGGGCCGGGCCGGAGATGCCGACGGCCGCGCCGATGTCGCCCATGGAGACGCCGTGGAAACCACGGGCGGCGAACAGGTCGGCTGCCGTGCTCAGGATCTGCTGCCTGCGCGGGGTCACCGGTGCAGTCTACGAGCGCGGCCGTCGGCGGCGGCTACTTGATCCCCGTGCTCGCGATGCCCTGCACGAAGGTGCGCTGGAACACCAGGAACACCACGAGCAGCGGCACGACGGCGACGGTCGCGACCGCCATCACCGCGCCCCAGGGGGAGGTGAACGCGGGGTTGTTGGTCAGCGTGGACAGCCCCACGGGCACGGTCAGGCTCTCGTTGCCCTGCAGCACCACCAGCGGCCACAGGAAGTCGTTCCACCGGTTCATGAACCCGAGGATGACGAGCACGCCCACCAGCGGCCAGCAGGTGGGGAGCACCACGCGGAAGAACGTGCGCAGCTCCCCGGCGCCGTCCAGCCGGGCGGCCTCGATCAGCGCGTCGGGCACGCCGAGCATGAACTGCCGGGCGATGAAGATGCCGACGACGTCGAACAGGGTCGGCAGGATCACTGCCCACGGCGAGTCGACGAGCCCCAGGCGCGCCGTCACGAGGAACGCGGGCACGAGCGTGACCTGGATCGGGATCATGATCGTCACCAGGAACGCCGCGTACAGCAGCCCGCGGCCGCGGAACCGGTACTTGGCCAGCGCGTACCCGGCGCCGAGCGACACGCACACCGACAGCGCGGTGCCCACGGACGCCACGAAGAACGAGTTGCCGAGCCACTGCCAGACGGGCTGCTGGGCGAACACCTCCGTGAAGTTGTCCGTGGTCGGCGCGTCGGGCCACAGGTAGAACTCGCTGCTCTGCGACTGGCCGCCCGGCGTCAGGGCCGAGACCACCATCCAGTACAGCGGGAACACGACGAGGGCGGCGACGGCGGTCAGGGCCGCGGTGAGCAGCCAGCGCCGGGTGCGTCGTGCGCTGGTCCGGGTCACAGGAGCTCCTCCGCTCGCTTGGTGGCTCGCTGCCGCAGCAGCGTGAACACCAGCAGGATCAGCACGAGGAGCAGGCCGAGCGCGGCCGCGTACCCCATGCGGGCGTCGGCGAACGCCGACCGGAACACGTACTGGATGAGCACGGTGGTCGAGAACCCGGGGCCGCCGCCGGTCATCACGTAGATGACGTCGAAGGCCTGGAGCGAGAACACGACGTTGAGGATGAGCAGGATCGACGTGGTCGGCGCCAGCATCGGCACGGTCAGGCGCCGGAACCGCTGCCAGCCGCTCGCGCCGTCGATCGCCGCGGCCTCGCGCAGCTCCGCCGGGATCGACTGGAGCGCCCCGAGGTAGATCACCATGCAGAACCCGATCCGGGTCCAGACCACCACGACGATCAGCGTGAGCATCGCGGTGCGGGGCGACGTCAGCCACGGCAGACCGCCCAGGCCGAGGGCGGCCAGCGCGTTGTTGGCCACGCCGTAGTCGGGGTTGAAGATCCAGGACATGATGACGCCGACCACGACGCCGGCGGCGACCATCGGCACGAAGAACAGGGCGCGCAGCACGCCGCGCCCGGGTAGCGGCCGGTTCAGGGCGACGGCCAGCGCGAGGCCGACCGCCATCGCGGTGGGCACGGTGCCGGCGGTGAAGAGCACCGTGTTCCACAGCGCGGTGCGCAGCAGGGGGTCGCCCAGCATCGTCTGGTAGTTCGCGGCGCCGACCCACTCGCCGTCGCCGAGCGTGGCCGTGTCCTGGAAGGACAGGGCCACGGCGATGACGATGGGCAGCAGCGAGAACGCCAGGAAGAGCAGGGCGGCGGGCCCGGCGAAGACGTACGGCGCCCAGCGGGCGCGCCGCCGGGGCGGGGCCTCAACGTGTGGTGACACTGCGCATCGCCTCCGTCATCTGGGCGCCTGCCTGCGCCGGGGTGAGCTCGCCGAGCAGGCACAGGTCGAGGTAGTCGGCGAACACCGAGTTGAGCGAGCTGAAGTACCGGCCGGACTCCGCCCGGACCATCGACAGCGGGATGGTCCCGGCCTGGTCGATGAACTGCTGCATGGTGTCGGCGTGCCGCTCGTAGCCGATGTCGGCGGCGTCGAGCGAGGACCGGGCGGGCAGCCAGTTGCCGCGCCGGCAGAACTCGATCACGTTGGCGCGGCTGGTGATGTGCGCGACGAGCTCGGCGGCCAGCTCCGGGTACTTGCTCGACCTCGTGACGGCCAGGGCGTTGCCGCCCAGGTCGGACGCCTCGCCGGTGTTGCGGATCATGGGCGCCGTGCCCCACTCGTCGGGCAGGCCCTCGTCGAGGGCCGCTATCGACTCCGGGTTGTCGAGCATCAGCCCGATCTGCCCGGTGAGGAACAGGTCGCGGGCCACGGCGCCGCCGCCGGACTTGCTCATGTTCGCCGGCGACACGAGGCCCTCGGCGTACCAGCGGCGGCCGAAGTCCAGGGCCTCGATCGCCTCGGGGCTGTCCATGGAGGGCGTCTCGCCGTCGTCGCCGAGAAACGCGCCGCCGTTCTGGTAGACGATCGGCAGCCAGCGGTACGCCGTCTCCGGGCCGCTCCAGCCGTAGCCGAACCCGTAGCCGCCGGTCACCTGGCGGGCCTCGCGGGCGATCTCGAGGAACTCGTCCCAGTGCCACGCCTCGTCGAGCGAGGTCGGGGCCGTGACGCCGATCTGGTCCAGCACGCCCCGGTGGTAGTAGGTGATGAAGTTGTCGGTGTGCTGGAAGACGCCGAACAGGCCGTTTTCCTTTGCGCCGATCGCCCAGAACGGTTCCGACCAGTCGTCCTGGTAGTCGGCGGGCACGGCGCCCGTGAGGTCCACCAGGCTGCCGTTCGCGGCGTAGCGGCCGATCTGCTGGGGCGTGATGCGGATGATGTCGGGCGCGAGGTCGGCCGCGAGCCGCGTGATGAACCACTGGTGGAACTGCCCGGTGGTCACCTCGACCGCGACGCTGGTGCCGGGGTGGTCGGCCACGAACTCGTCGGCGATCGCCTGGTAGGACTCCAGGTCGAGCGGGATGTTCCACGAGGACAGGCGCAGGTGCTTGGTCCCGGTCGGGGCGCCGGAGCAGGCCGCGAGCGCGCCCGCCACGCTGATCCCCGCGACCGCGATGAACGCGCGGCGGGACAGCCCATGGGTCGGCATGTCGTCTCCTCTTCGTCGAGGGTGGTGCTGGTCTTGTCGTGTCTCGGTCGGGGCCGGTGCCCCGGGCGCCGTCGCCCGGGGCCCCCGGTGGTCAGCGGACCAGGGGCGCGGGCAGCACGGCTGCGGGGGCCGCC